>JAVVPF010000007.1 GCA_036655895.1 Cloacibacillus sp.
CGTACGCTCGAAGACTGCGGCACGCTCGTCTCCGTGCTCATCCCGTGGAACACCTGCGGAGCCTATCACTCCGGGCTGTTTGGCGTATCGACCTTCGCCTACGCGCCCTACGCCTTCCTCAACTACCTTAACCCGCTCATGGCCATCCTGCTCACCTATATGGGCTTTGGCATATTCTGGCGCGGCAAGGACGGCGAACCGGTACACGGCGGACGCCATCGCCCGAAGGAGCTTGACGACGGCACCGATAATCTGATCGGATAACTTGATGAAATAATCAAAAAAACTGCATATTTATATTAAAAAGTATTCGGAGCTTCGCCTTATATGGCAAAAGCTCCGAATATTTTTAAGCAATGGACGCTCAATGAATATCTTTATATTGAATTATTTGCCCGAAATAACAATTTTATTCAGAGTATACACAGTTTTATTATTATTTTTAAGATATATCAGCCTTCAAAGTATAGACAATTCCCATAATATAGATTTAAAATAAGAACGAAGGGGAAACGTCCCCCGAAACTTTTTTTCATCTTGATCGATTATTATATTATCCAGCGGGGAGGTGGATGACGGCAAAAACTCAAGGCAGGCATCTTGTTTTTATTTGTTTCCATATTTTATCTTTTTATTCTATGAGGGGAGTGTAGCTTTATAATGGAACAGAAAACCGAAACCAAAGCCCCAAAGATCCCATCGCTTATGTTGTCACTTCTTATCCTTCTTGCCGTAGCCGGCATGATTATGGCGGCAGTCCTGAAATACGGCACAGACATCCACATCGTGCTTATCCTTGGCGCCATTCTGGCGGGAGCCGTAGGCGTATTTTTTCTGGGCTTCAAATATGAAACCATCGAAACCGGCATCATCGACGGCATTATGGTCGGCATGCAGGCCTGCCTCATCCTCTACACGGTAGGCCCTCTTATCGGAACCTGGATATGTAGCGGCGTCGTTCCCAGCATGATCTATTACGGGCTTTCGATACTTTCGCCCTCGATCTTCCTGCTGGCCACGCTCATCATCTGCTCCATCGTTTCTCTTGCCACGGGCAGCTCCTGGGCCACCTCCGGCACGGTCGGCATCGCGCTTCTTGGCATCGCGCTCGGCCTTGGCATCCCCGCTCCGATGACCGCCGGCGTAATCATCTCCGGCGCATACTTCGGGGACAAAATGTCACCGCTTTCTGACACGACGAACCTTGCGCCCGCCGTCTCCGGCACGAACCTCTTCCAGCACATCCGCGCGATGGTCTGGACGACCGGCCCGACCTACGTCATCGTAGTGGCGATAACGCTCTTCTTGGGCTTCAGATTTGCAAGCGGCACGCTCGACTATTCAAAGATAGATTCGCTGAAGCTCCTCATTTCCAAAGAGTTCTGGGTCAGCCCGCTCTCGCTCATAGCGCCTATCGCGGTCATAGCGCTCTCCGCAATGCGTAAGCCCGCCCTTCCGTCGCTTTGGATAGGCATAGCGATATCCATCGGCTTTGCCTTCGCACAGGGCAACACCTTCGGCGACATCCTGAACATCATGCAGAACGGCTACGTCCCGACGCTCTCCTCTGAGATCTCGGGCGTTGCGGAAGATCCTGCGGCGCTTGCGGCCATCCTGACGAAAAACGGCATCACAATGGACGCCAAAATAATAGTCGAATCGGCCAAGGACATCGTATCGCTCATGGAACGCGGCGGACTCCAGTCGATGAACTGGACCATCTCCCTCATTCTCTGCGCCTTCACCTTCGGCTCTACGATGAACATCTGCGGATTCCTCAAAGTCATCCTTGAGGCCATCATGAAGCCGATAAGGACAGTCGGCGGCCTCATCACGGCGATCGTATTCTCCTGCTTCGTCTGCGACCTCTTCCTCGGCGACCAGTATCTTTCAATAGCGATGCCCGGAACGATGTTCAAGAACGTTTTTGAGCGCACTGGCCTGCATCCGAGGATGCTCTCCCGCTCGCTGGAAGACTGCGGAACGCTCGTTTCCGTGCTCATTCCGTGGAACACCTGCGGAGCCTATCACGCTGGAGTGTTTGGCGTCTCCACCTTCGCTTACGCTCCATACTGCTTCCTGAACTACCTGAACCCGCTTGTGGCAATCGCCATGACCTACATGGGACTTGGCGTCTTCTGGCGCGGCAAGGACGGCGAGCCTGTACACGGCGGACGCCATCGCCCGAAGGAACTTGACGACGGAACGGAGAGTATTATTGGCTAGAAACCTTGAACCACTGGAAAATATAATTTCCTCAAAGTCAGGCAGAGAGTCGGGAGTGTGGAAAAGCATCTCCTTTGCGCTCATCGCTCTCTACCTGCTTACAGCCGGCGTCTGGCAGATCTATCACGACGGCCTCACGGGGCGCGCCGCGCTGAACATCTTTCTCGGACTGTGCAGCATAGTCGTGACGAAATATGAAAAAAGGATATATCTCTCGCCTGAGGGGTTTGTCAAAGAGACGCACACCTGGTTTTCGCACCACAGGGACATGCTGCCCTGGAGTGAGATACAGCACGTGACGCTCATGTCCAAAGGAGAAAAGCTGCTTGCCTTCATAGAAAGAGACACTTTAGGCTGGAAGCTGCTTTTTGAAAGAAAGGACATACCGCTGCTTAAAGAGACCATAAAGCAGCACGCCCCAAAAATCCCCATAAGAATAGACGAAAGCAATTCAAGATTCTAATCAAAACAAACAGTCAAACAAAAAGAGAGCGTCCGCAAAGGACGCTCTCTTTTTGTTTGATTTTTAGGCGGCGTTAGTTTTATGTCTATTTCCCTGACAGAATGTTGTTCTTTGCCATATATGGCGCTATCACTTTGTGTGGGATGACGAACTCTGGGCTTCCCGTTGAACCGGGAGCCACTTCGTATTTGTCGAAGCAGATGACGATGCTGCCTTTGTCGTTGATGTAGAATTTCGGTGTGGCCGTTATCCCCGTGAAGCCGGAGGGGTCTTTGGGCGCTATCCAGAAGTTTGCACCGTCTTTTTTGTTTCTACGCTTCATCTCCTGCGTTATGTATTCGCTTATCGGCTTTACAAAGTCCGCTTTGCCGTTGAAGAAGTCTTCCAGATAGATGAGCTTGCCGGCCTGTTTGTCGAAGTTGTAAAAGGTATGCGTGGTGGAGGAGGAGCCTGCTATGTTCATCTCATATACGTCAAGCGCCAGCACCTTCGCGCTGTCGCAGCGTATCGCGTAGTCGAAGACGACGCCCATGTGTCCGCTGAAATTCGGGTCGTCCGCAAGAGTCATCTGCACCTCTTTTTGATACTGCGTCGTGACGGAAAGCGCCCTCTGGAAGATGGCGTCGTTTACCGCCTCTTGTTCTTTTTTTACGGAAAGGCCCGTCACTACCGGCGTCACGATTTTTGCTTCAAAGCCACGGAACTCCGAGTTGTAGACGCTGAATTTTAAGATGTTGACGCCAGGCTCCTGTGCGAAGGCGGCGTTTGCCGCAAAAAGCGCGCAGGCGGCCGCAATGACCGCGATGTTTTTCAAGCTTCTCATGGTTATGCCTCCTTAACTGCTTCGGCCATGCTGCGGCCAAGTTCGCGGCAGAGCTCAAGGTCTTCTTCGGTGGGGGCGGATTTCACCTCTATCGTCGGCTCTATGAGACGCCAGTCGCCGCCCTGTTCCGCGAAGACAAGAAGTTCTGCGAGCGCGCCTTTGCTCCAGCTGTAGGAGCCGCAGAGGCCGAGCACGCGGTTTTTCATCATTTTGTTTTTGAGGGCGCGGCAGAGCGTCGCAACCGGCGGATAAAGCTCTGTGTTGTAGGTGCAGCTTCCGATGACGAGGCCTTTGTATTTCCATATATCGCGTATGATGTGCGAGAGGTCGGAGCGGGAGGCGTCGTGCACTATCACATCTTTTACGCCGGCTTCGCAGGCGGCGCGCGCTATTGTGTCGGTCATGAATTTTGTGTTGCCGTACATGGAGCCGTAGACTATTACGATGCCCTCTTTTGTTTCATGGCGGCTCCATTTGTCGTAGAGGTCTACGATGCGCATCGGGTCGGTGCGGAGGATGGGGCCGTGCGCGGGGCAGATTATTTTTGGCGCGAGCGCGCGCACCTTGGCTATAGCCTTTTGCGCGGGGCCTGAGTATCGTCCTACGATGTTTGCGAAGTATCTGAGCGTCTCGTCCTCGTAGAGCGACATGTCCAGCTCGTCGTCGAAGATTCCGCCCTCAAGCGCGCAGAAGCCGCCGAAGGCGTCTGTTGAAAAGAGCACCTTTTCCGTCGTGTCGTAGGAGACCATGCTTTCGGGCCAGTGCACCATAGGGATCATCGCGAAGGCGAGCTTGTGGTGGCCCAAATCGAGCACGTCGCCCTCTTTTACCTCTATCATGTTGTCTGTGATGCCGTAGAAGGCGTTTATCATCTCAATGGTTTTTTTGTTGCCGACGATCTTCATTTCAGGGTAGAGCTTGCGCATTATCCTGATGGAGCCGGAGTGGTCCGGTTCCATGTGGTTGACGATGAGGTAGTCTATTTTTTTGCCTTCGGGCATTATGGAGACGAGGCGTTCCATATATTCGGAAAGTTTGTCGGCCTTAATGGTGTCGATGACGGCGCATTTGTCGTCGTTGATGAAGTAGGCGTTGTAGGCTACGCCGCGCGGCAGAGACCATAGGCCTTCAAAAAGGTCGGTTTCGCGGTCGTTGCCTCCTATCCAGTATATCCTGTCCGTTACTTTAATGGCTTCCTGCATCATTTTGGCAGCAGTCCCTTCCTAAACAGATTTTAATTTCCCTGTGATAAATATTATATCTCAAAATTTTTATAATAACATTGGCTGGAAGCGCTCAATTTTTACTTGCGGCCTTTCTGTGAAAATTGCGGCAGAAATATAACCAATTTGAAAATATTTTGCGCTTGTTCAAAAAAATTTATTAAATTATTTTGTCGGAAATTGATGCTCAAATGTTGCAATTTCGGCGGAGATAGGCAATAATAGGGCCGTGTGGTTTTTTGTAAAGTTTACTAGTGTGCAGACGGTCATCCTGACGATGACCTCATATGTTTCGCAAGGAGGCGGAGTAATTGTTCGAACCAACACAGCTCCAGGAAGTAGCAGAGGGTAAGAAGGCCTACGACGCGTCAGTTGAAAAGGCGCTCGTAAAGGGTCCGGAAAGAAAAGAGCAATTCACAACAGGCGGCGGTATCCCACTTAAGAGGACCTACACGCCGGAAGACGTCAACAACATCGATTACGCGAAGGATCTTGGATTCCCTGGCATGTATCCGTACACGCGCGGCGTGCAGCCCACGATGTACAGAGGCCGTTTCTGGACAATGCGCCAGTACGCGGGCTTTGCTACGGCGGAAGATTCCAACAAGCGCTATCGTTACCTGCTCAGCCAGGGCACGACGGGGCTTTCAGTGGCGTTCGACCTTCCCACGCAGATCGGCTATGACTCAGACGATCCTATGGCGATCGGCGAATGCGGCAAGGTCGGCGTGGCAATAGACAGCCTTGCCGACGCGGAGATCCTTTTCGGCGGCATTCCGCTCGACAAAGTCTCCACATCAATGACGATCAACGCTCCTGCCTCCGTGCTGCTTTCCATGTACATCGCGGTCGCGGAAAAGGATGGCGTGCCTATGAGCGCTCTTTCTGGAACCATCCAGAACGACATTCTCAAGGAATACATAGCGCGCGGCACATATATCTTCCCCCCAAAACCGTCAATGCGTCTCATCACGGACATTTTTGATTTCTGCTCAACGAACATCCCGAAATGGAACACCATCTCCATCTCCGGCTACCATATCCGCGAAGCCGGCTCAACGGCTATCCAGGAAGTGGCCTTCACGCTCGCCGACGGCATCGCCTATATTGAAGCCGCCATCAAAGCGGGACAGGATCCCAACGTATTCGGAAAGCGTCTCTCATTCTTCTTCAACTCGCACAACGACTTCCTCGAAGAGGTAGCGAAGTTCCGCGCCGCACGCAAGGTGTGGTCGCGCATCATGAAGGAACGCTTCGGCGTCACCGACAAGAACGCGCTTACGCTCCGCTTCCACACGCAGACGGCGGGCTGCACGCTTACCGCGCAGCAGGCCGAGAACAACATCGTCCGCGTCGCGGTGCAGACTATGGCGGCGGTTTGCGGCGGCACGCAGTCGCTGCACACGAACAGCCTTGACGAAGCGCTCGCTCTGCCCACGGACAAGAGCGTCCGCATCGCGCTCCGCACGCAGCAGATAGTAGCCTACGAGTCAGGCGTCACCAACGTGGTTGACCCGCTTGCCGGAAGCTACGCCATCGAGTCCCTCACAAAAGAGATCGAAGAGGGCGCGTGGGAGTACATCAAGAAGATCGACGAGCTGGGCGGCATGATGACGGCCATCGAAAAGGGCTATCCTCAGAAGAACATCCAGGACGCGGCCTATCAGTACCAGAAGTCCATCGAGTCTGGCGACCGCATCATCGTCGGCGTCAACAAGTTCCATATTGACGAAGACATGTCGGAGCGCAAGCTTCTGAAGGTCGACGCGAGCGTCGGCGTAAATCAGATAAAGAAGCTCCGCGAGATGAAGGAAAACCGCGATAACGTAAAGGTCAAAGCCACGCTCGACGCGATCCGCGAAGGCGCAAAGGGCGACGCGAATCTTATGCCGCTCATTCTCGACGCAGTCCGCTGCTACGGTACAGAGGGCGAGATCTGCGGCGTGCTCCGCGATGTATTTGGCGAGTACAAAGAGAACGTGGTCCTTTAGGACTGCGAGTGCTTTTTAAGGAGGAAGAAAAAATGGACCGTAAAATTCGCGTAGTTGTTGCGAAACCAGGGCTTGACGGCCACGACCGCGGCGCAAAGGTCATTGCCAGAGCTTTCAGAGACGCCGGCATGGAGGTCATTTACACAGGGCTTCGCCAGACGCCGGAACAGATAGTAAACACGGCTATCCAGGAAGACGCTGACGCCATCGGCATCAGCATCCTTTCGGGCGCGCATGAATACTGCTTCAAGACAATAATCGAGCTTCTCAAAGAGAAGAACGCAGAAGACATCATCGTATTCGGCGGCGGAGTCATTCCCGAAACAGACTATCCGACACTGCTCGGCTTCGGCGCGGGCGCCATCTTTGGCCCCGGCACGCCCACCACAGAGACGATAGCGTGGCTCGAGAAGACAGTTGCCGAAAAGAGAGCAAAAGAGGCGAATTAACTATGGATCTTAAAAATATAGATCATATCGGCGTTGCTGTAAAAAGCATCGACGAAGCACTGAAATTCTGGGAGGATACTCTCGGAGTGAAGTGCCACGGCATCGAAGAGGTCGTGGAGCAGAAGGTAAAGACGGCTTTCCTTCCCATCGACGACACAGAGATAGAGCTGCTCGAAGGCACAGCCGAAGACAGCCCCGTCACGAAGTACATCGAGAAGAACGGCCAGGGCATCCAGCACCTCGCAATCAGAGTGCCTGACATCGAAGCCGCTCTTGCCGAGCTCAAAGAAAAGGGCGTCCGTCTTATCGACGAAAAGCCGCGCATCGGCGCGGGCGGCGCAAAAATTGCCTTTATACACCCGAAGGCAAGCGGCGGCGTGCTCCTGGAGCTCTGCCAGCGCGATTAACTAAGGAATTAGACGCACCCCGTGCCCGCGTTTGGACATGGGGCGCGTCTTAACCAATAGCTACCTGCAACAGATTATGAGGAGGTAAGAAGTAATGGCGGACAAAACGATCGACGAACTGTGCGCGGCACTTACGGCCAGACGCGAAAAGGCCGCTCTTGGAGGCGGCCAGAAGGCCATCGAAAAGCAGCACGCTAAAGGCAAAATGACCGCACGCGAGCGCATTGACGCAGTTCTTGACCCCGGCAGCTTCGTTGAGGTTGACGAGTTTGTAGAGCATCGCTGCACGAATTTCGGCCTGGACAAGACGACATTTCTTGGCGACGGCGTAGTCACTGGTTACGGAACCATAGACGGACGCATCGTCTATGTCTTCAGCCAGGATTTCACAGTAATGGGCGGTTCCCTTGGAGAAATGCACGCCCAGAAGATATGCAAGGTGCTGGACCTTGCGCTGACAAACGGCGCGCCCTGCATCGGCATCAACGATTCAGGTGGAGCGCGCATCCAGGAAGCGGTAGACGCCCTTTCAGGATACGGCAAAATATTCTTCCGCAACGTTAAGGCAAGCGGAGTCATTCCCCAGTTCTCAATCATTGCGGGACCCTGCGCCGGCGGAGCCGTTTACAGCCCCGCGCTGACCGATTTCATCTTCATGGTGGACAAAGTCGGCATCATGCACATCACCGGCCCCGCGGTCATCAAGTCCGTCACCGGTGAAGACGTCACCTCCGAGCAGATAGGCGGAGCCATGGCACACAACGCGACCTCCGGCTGCGCGCATTTCTTCTCCGCTACGGAGCAGGACTGCTACGCCCTCGCGCGCAAAGTGATGGGCTACCTCCCCAGCAACAACATGGAAGAGCCTCCCTTTGTGGAAACAGGCGACGATCCGTCACGCATGGACGCCGCCCTCCGCGAAATAGTCCCCACGAACCCCAACAGGGGCTACGACGTCCGCGACGTCCTCAAAAAGGTCGTTGACAACGGCGATTTCTGCGAAGTGCAGGAACTCTACGCGAAGAATATCGTAACGGGCTTTGCCAGAGTCGGCGGCCGCGTAATCGGCATCATCGCCAACCAGGCGAAGTTCATGGCCGGATGCCTCGACATCGACGCCTCCGACAAGGCCAGCCGCCATATCCGCATCTGCGACTCCTTCAATATCCCCATCGTAACCTTTGAAGACGTTCCCGGCTACCTCCCCGGCCTCAATCAGGAGATGGGCGGCATCATCCGCCACGGCGCGAAACTCCTTTACGCCTACAGCGAAGCGACAGCCCCCAAGATCACGATCGTAATGCGCAAGGCTTACGGCGGTTCTTATCTTGGCATGTGCAGCAAAGACCTCGGAGCGGACGTAGTGCTCGCGTGGCCGCAGGCGCAGATAGCCGTTATGGGCGCTGAAGGCGCGGCAAACATCATCTTCCGCAAGGACATCGACGCTGCGGAAGACAAAGCTGCAAAACGCGCGGAAAAGATAGAAGAATACAAAGAGAACTTCGCCAACCCGTATAAAGCGGCGCAGCGTGGATTCGTCGACCGCGTCATTCTTCCCGAAGAGACACGCCCCGCCCTCTATCAGGCCCTTCTGATGACAGAGAGCAAGAGCGAACTCCGCCCCAAGCGCAAGCACGGCGTAATGCCCAACTAAGGCGCCGGAGCTAAATTATGGGAAGTGAACATTTAAGCACCTATTTCACCGGCGTCACCGGCGGGCTCACCATGTCGCTGATAGCGTTCAGCATAGTCTTCATCGTCATACTCGGGCTCATGCTCGTTATGATGGGAATGAAGCACCTCTGCCGCGCCATCGACAACATGCACGCTCCGAAGGCGGCGGCTCCGGTGTCGCCCGCGGCTCCCGCACCAGCAAAAGCGGCGGCCCCTGCGGCTTCCGTCCAGGCAGCTGCTGCTGACGACGAGCTTCTTGCCGTCATCTCTGCTGCTATCATGGCCGCTTGCGGCTCAACGGCGCGCGTAGTCGCCTTCAGCCCTGTAAAAGCGCCGGTCTCTTCCTCATGGAAGAACATCGGCAGAATCCAGAACTCAGAAGGCTGCTAGCCTTAATAAAAAAACTTGGGAGGTTTTTCTCTGATGTCACGCAAATATAGAGTCACCGTAAACGGAAAAGCATACGATGTAGATGTAGAAGAGATGGGTGCAGGAGCAGTAGCAGCGCCCGCGCCCGCAGCGGCCCCTGTAGCCGCGCCGGCCCCTGTGGCGGCCCCCGCTCCCGTAGCGGCGCCCGCACCTGCGGCTCCCGCAGCGCCTGTCGCGGCAGGCGAAGGCTCTGTCATCGCGCCGATGCCCGGCAAAGTCCTCAAAATAGTCGTAGCGCAGGGCGCGGCTGTAACGGCGGGCCAGCTCGTAATAATACTCGAAGCAATGAAGATGGAAAATGAAATCTTCACAGCAGTAGCAGGAACAGTTTCTCAGATCTGCTGCAAAGAAGGAGACACGGTCAGCACCGGCGACACGCTCCTTGTAGTAGCTTAGTCTGCGGCCACGCAGTCTTTTCCTAGGGAGGAAAACTGAATGGATCTTTATTTGACCGCACTAAAAGGCGTCATAGACCAGTCGGGATTCATTGCGCTCAACGGGCCAACGCTCGTTATGCTCCTTGTCTCCTTCATACTGCTCTACCTCGCCATTGCTAAAGGCTTTGAGCCTCTTCTTCTGATGCCCATCGCCTTCGGCTGCCTTCTCGTCAACCTGCCGCTCTCCGGCATCGTCGACCCGGGCGGCTTCCTGTACTTCGTAAAGTTCGGCATCGACCATGAGCTCTATCCCGTCATCATCTTCATGGGCATAGGCGCGCTCACTGACTTTGGCCCGCTTCTTGCGAACCCAATAACCTTCCTTCTCGGAGCTGCCGCCCAGATAGGCGTCTTCTTCGCGGTAATCGGAGCCATGTTCATGGGCTTCACCATCCAGGAAGCGGCCGGCATCGGCATCATCGGCGGAGCTGACGGCCCCACGGCCATCTACCTCTGCTCGAAGCTCGCCAAAGGCATACTTCCTGCCGTCGCAGTTGCGGCGTACAGCTACATGTCGCTCGTTCCGCTCATCCAGCCTCCGGTCATCAAGCTGCTTACAACGCATAAAGACCGCAGCATCAAGATGGAGCAGCTTCGCCCCGTAACACGCACGGAGAAGATCCTCTTCCCCATCATCTCCACGATAGCCTGCGGACTGGTGCTTCCCGCCTCCGTGCCGCTCGTCGGAATGCTGATGTTCGGAAACCTCATGCGCGAATGCGGCTGCACGGAGCGTCTCTCGCTCGCCGCGCAGAACGAAGTGCTTAACGCAACGACGATATTCCTCGGCATATCCGTTGGAGCGACAATGAGCGCAGCCTCATTCCTCACAGTCGCCACCATCAAGATCATCGCCCTGGGCCTTGTCGCCTTCGTATTCAGCACAGCGGGCGGCGTCCTCTTCGGACAGATAATGAAGGTTGCCACAGGCGGCAAGATCAACCCGATCATCGGCGCGGCTGGAGTTTCTGCCGTTCCTATGGCGGCGCGCGTCTGCCAGAAGGTAGTCTCGAAAGAATTCCCTGGCAGCTACATCCTCATGCACGCCATGGGCCCGAACGTAGCCGGAGTTATCGGCACGGCGGTAGCCGCGGGAGCTATGCTCACGCTTCTTTCATAATCACGGCAGCTAACGGACGACCCGTTTAAACGCAAAAAAATCTCCGAGGCCCTTTAAGCTCTGCGCTTAGGGCCTCGGAGATTTTTATACCTGCGTGGTGCACTGGACGCGCAAAAAACTAGCGCTCCGCGTCAAACGCTCCTTCGTGCATGTTATATCTTCCCATAATGATAATGTCCCTATACTTTCCGTTCTGCATGACGCCGTATTTTATCAGCCCTTCGTGCTGGAAGCCGAGCGACTGGTAGAGATGCACCGCGCGGGCGTTCTCCGCCTGCACCTCAAGCTCCACACGCACCAGCATCAGCCAGTTGTCCGCGATATCGAGTAGCTTGGAAAGAAGCGCGCGGCCCACGCCCATATCCTGATATTTCGCGTTTACGATGATGGCGACGGAGGCCACGTGGCGTAATCTCGCCTTTTTATAAAGCACAAGCATAGCGTGCCCTATGACCTTTTCCCCGTTTGGGGTGTCGACTACGGCGCAAAAAGCTGGGAAGTCCGGGTCGTATTTCGTATAAAGCTCCCGTGTGAAGCTGACGCTCTCCGAAGTGAGCGTTGGGATAGTCTCCATCACTCCCGGCATCGTGCGCATTTCGTTGATGTCCTCAACATCACTTTCCTTGAATGGCCTGATCCTGTACTCCAAAACGCCGCCTCCTAAAATATATAGATAGCAATTTTCTTGAGTTAAGTATAATATGAAATAAGCAAAAAAAGCAACGTGGGAGGGAAAACGTGATTTCCTATGTCTAAATATTGATTATGCTGACCTCACGTTTATGCCGCTTGTTTTTTACTTTACGCTTCTCATTTATAACAATACTGTTCATTTTTGTTTTTAATTAAATTTTTAATTGAAAATTTAATTACCGCATAAAGATTATACTTCTTTTAGCGCCCTCCATTGATCACACAATATTTGTAATTGACAAAATTAAAAAACAATGTAATAATTTTGCCAACGAAATAGAATCCCAAAAATAATAAGGGATTTTAAAATAATTACAAAATCCTATTAATGATTGGGGATGGTAAAATAATTTAGACATCTGTGATGTCGAGCTTGCTTTTATTCTGTAAAAAAGGAGATGCAAGAGATGAAATTTCTTAACAAGACCGTTCTGATAACCGGTGCGTCCGGGGGGATCGGCAGGGCTTTAGCAAAGGGATTCGCAAGAGAAGGTGCCGCTGTAGCTCTCGTCGGCAGGGACAAGGAGCGGACAGCGGAGGTAGCGAGGTGTTGTGGTGCAGTTTATCATTCCACCCTCGATATCACTGATCCAGCAAACTGCAAAAAAATAATTCAAGATGTTTATAAGCTGGCTGGAGGCCTTGACGTATTGATCAACAACGCGGGAGCAATGTTCCGAGGTGATATAGCGGACACTCCTGACGAAGAATGGCTAAAACTTTTTGATATCAACGTACATGCGGTTTTTTATCTTTCCAAAGAGGCAATCAAAGTCATGCGTGAACATCATATAAAAGGCAATATTGTTCATATTGCCTCCAACAGCGCTCTTGGCGGGCGTAAAGGTCACATTGCATACGCAACTACAAAAGGCGCTGTAGTGCAGATGGCTCGCTGTATGGCCCTTGACTGCGCAGTCGACCAAATTCGTGTCAATGCCGTCTGTCCAGGAGCGACTGATACCTCTATGCCAATGTCGAAGCATGGAATCGAAATGACGCGCGAGCGTCTTATAGAAAATTGCCGTCTAACTATACCGATGCAGCGTATGGCCGCCCCCGAAGAAGTTGTTTCAGCGGTGCTCTTCATTGCTTCGGAAGAGTCTAGTTACATCACGGGAACGACGCTTTCTGTTGACGGAGGAACCACAGCAGGTTAGAAATACGTTTCTTCCATGGCGTTTTATATTACCTATACCACGATAAATATCTCATTAATGAAAGGTGGAAAAGAATATGAGTTACACAATATTTAAAAATGCAACATTGATAGACGGTAACGGAGGAGATCCTAAGTATAACGCGTCGGTATTGATTGAAGATAATATTATAAAAGAGGTTGCAGATAATGAAATACATTGCGCCTCCGCAGATGTAATAGATTGTCAAGGAAATGCTTTGCTGCCAGGGCTTATTGACGGTCACATGCACCTTGGGCTTATTGAGATAGAAGTAGTTGATATCGTTCGTCGCAATCCTATCGGACTGATAGCCGCGAGAATGTTCAGAAATATGCGTGAATCGTTGGCGATGGGATATACTTCAGCCCGTGATACCGGCGGCGCGGATGTGGGTTTTCGCCTTGCGATGGAAAATGGTGAAGCGCTTGGGCCGCGTTTGAGAGTCAGCGGACCGTGCATAGCGCAAAGCGGCGGCCACGGCGACAACAGAGGTCCGTCGGAGTATCGCCCTTACTATGAAGGTTCCATGGGATTCAGATCAAGATTGGCCGACGGCAGAGCTGAAGTTCTGAAAGCGTGCAGAGAGACACTGCGTGAAGGTGCGGACTTTATCAAAATCATGGCGTGCGGCGGATGCGCGAGTCCGACCGGAGGTCCAAACGCGTGTCAATATACACCGGAAGAGATGTCGGCCGCAGTAGAAGTGGCGGACAACGCTGGGACTTACGTCGCGGCACATTGTTATTCGGATAAGAGCATACGCCGCTGCACCGAAGCCGGAATCCGCACGATTGAACATGGGAATCTGCTTGAGCGACAGACCGCTAAGATGATGGCTGAGAGAGGCACCTATCTTGTACCCACCCAAATAACCTATGAAATGGTGCTGGAACATGCTCGAGATACTCTTTCAAAGTTTATGTACGATAAATTTATCGCAGTGAATGACAGAGGCTATGAAGCCATCAAAATCGCTATGGAAGAAGGTGTCAAAATCGGAGGCGGCAGCGACCTTACCGGACATAATACACAATATGCCTTTGGCGCCATTACATACCAGGCTAGGGCACAGGGCGCAATGAACGCGATAGTATCGTTTACAAAGGTAAACTCGGAGATTATGGGTATATCAGAACAGGTCGGAACCATTGAAGCCGGTAAACTGGCCGACTTTATCGTTGTTAAAGGGAATCCGTTAGAAAACATGGAGCTCTTTAAAAATTCCGCAGAGAACGTTTTAGTGATCATGCAGGACGGAAAGACATACAAGAAGCTGATCTAGCAAGCAGCATAACGCAGCGTAATATTGAAAGGAGTGTAAGATATGAGCGAACACATTTCAAGCAATCCCGAAAGTATGGTAGAAGCTTCAAAAGGAATCAAAATCCCACATGTATGGACGATAATTTTTTTCTGCCTGATTGCGGCGGGCCTCATGACTTATTTGATTCCAGCAGGTCTGTATGACCGCATTGAAGTCGCTGGACGCAAAGTTGTAGATCCTAATACCTTTCATTTTATAACACAATCCCCTGTAAGCGTTTTTGGTTGGTTCGTGTGCATCATCGAAGGAATGCAGCAGTCCATGCCGATAATGTGTATGGTGCTATGCCCGATAGCAGCCACTGACATCTACATTCAAAGCGGCACCATGGAAAAAATGATAAGCTGGATCCTTCGTACCTGCCGCAGCGACAAAGTGATCATGCTCGGTCTCATGATTTTCTTTGCATGCAGGGGCGCGATGGGAGCGATGGAGCACCATATACCCTTTGTTCCGCTTGCTATAAGCATCTCCCTGATATGCGGTTATGACGTCATGGTAGGCCTTCTATTGGTATTCATGCCGACATTTGTTTCCTTTGCCGTGGGTCCCCTGAATATATACACGGTGGCCGTCGCTCAGGGGATTTCCGGTCTGCCGCTTTATTCCGCCATGGCTTTCCGCGTAGTGATATGGCTGGTATGCTGCGCCATAACTTTTTGGTATATCTTCCGTTACGCCAAGAGAGTGAAAGCTGACCATTCGTTGAGCGTTACAGGGTTTGTTAATCCCTCGTCTGCCGCTGGCGACAAAGAATTGGAAAAGATGCGCGATGAACGAATGAGCGTACGTCAAAAAGTATTGATGGTCATGTTCCTGATAACCACCGTTCTTCAGATGGTAGGTCCTATCAAGTTTGAATGGGGTTTTTCAGAAATAGCCGCCCTGTGGCTGGTCTCTGGAATCTTGGCAGGCGTAGTTGCCGGCTACAATAACGAAAAAATATGCAGTATTTTCGTACGCAGCTGGACCTCGGATATCCTTATTGGAACCTTCTGCATTGGCTTTGCGCGCGCGGTGTCATTGGTGCTGACAAAGGGCAATGTGCTTGACACGATAATTTACGCTCTTGCGGTGCCACTAAAACAGATCCCGATCTCCTTTTCAGCCATAGGGATGTATTTCACCCAGTCTATAATCAATTTCTTTATACCGTCAGGCAGCGGACAGGCCACTGTTACTATGCCTATCATGGCTCCCCTGGCCGATATCATTGGCATGACGCGCCAGACCGCAGTTATAGCTTTTCAGATGGGCGACGGCCTGACCAATATGATAATACCCACCTTTGGTACCTTGATCATCTATATCAGCATTGCCAAGGTTGACTTTAAAACGTATATAAAATGGGTCTATCCGCTTTATTTCATGCTGGTTGGAGTTGCCTGCGTCACTCTGCTCATTGCTACTGCAATAAAGCTGGGGCCCTTTTAAAGAAAGGCCAATGGAAGTTTAAATAGTTTTTCAACAGTATGATACGACCATATTCAGGAGGTACTATGATGACAGTTAACGTTAAGATCGGGTTTATAGGCACAGGCGGTATAGCTACCGCGCTTGCCAAAGGTTTCTGCACTGCGCCGGAGTTTGAAGGCAAAGTCTATGTCTTTGATATAAATAAGGAAAGAACTGACTGCTTAAAAAAGCTGTATCCGGACAAAATAATTGTTGCAGCATCGAACCAGGAACTTGTAAATAACGTAGATGTTGTTTTTCCAACCCTTCTTCCTAAGGTGCTTGAGAAGGTTGCGCCCGAAATAAATTTTAGAAAAGAAAATCATGTTATACATATTGCAGCCGGCACAAAAATATCAAAGGCTGCTCCGTGGTTCGCTCCAGCTCAGAGCGTTGTTCGTGCGGTCCCGCTTCCTTTTGCCGCAAGAAAGATCGGCCCCGTCGTTCTTTTCGGTGACGACGAATTGAGCTGCGAAGTGCTGGCACTTCTTGGAACTATCGTCAAGGTCAAGAGCGAAAAAGATCTTGAAGTGCTTGCCGCTGTAACTGGCGTGATGGTTCCGTATTATGGCCTCGTAGGAGAAATCGTTAGATGGTGCATGACAAAAGATCTTGATTTTAAGAGCGCTCTGGATTATACCTCCTATATGAATGAGGCGCTTTCAACCTTGATGCGTGAAGATTGTACTGAAGATATAGAGGCCTTCATGCTGGAAAATACTACGCCAGGCGGAATGAATGAACTGGGGTGGGACGAAATGAAAGCGACGGATGGATATGGGCCATGGAGAAGCGCGCTTGAAAAAATCGGCAAACATTACGATCTGTAGGCTCTAATCATAATTGAGAAAAATCCTTCCTGTGCAGGGAGGATTTTTCTCAATTAAGCGTATAAACTATAATTAAAGATTAAGATAAGGAGAGATATACAATGGACATCGCAAAAGCTTTAAAAATGATAGAAAAAGCTCAAACAAAGGCCAATGAATTTGGAGCTTCAATGGCTTTTTCAGTTTTTGACGCAAGCCAGGAACCTGTGTTTTTCTATAGGATGGACGGTACGGAAAACTTAAGCGCCAAGCTGGCGTCTGCAAAAGCTCTGACGGCATTGAAAATTGGCGCTGATACGGAGAAGGTTGCATACTTAGTTAAAAAGGATAGCGGCCTTTTGCGCAATATCCGTTACGAGACGGAGATATCTCTAATAGGCGGCGGGAAGTTGATATTTGATAATGAAACTCTGATTGGCGCCATTGGTGTCAGCGGGGGCTCCGAGGATGAGGATATTGCCGTAGCATCCGCCGCAATATCTAATTAAAACCGGTTGACAACCTCCTCAGTTGTACTATACTATCTATTATAGTATCCTAAATAATACACAGGCTCCTAAAAATATAGTAAATTGGAGGAATTGGCATGGATAAAAAAATCATGGACCCTCAGGGCACAGCTTCAACATACATGAATAGAATCAGTGTTTTGAAGAACAGAGTCCTCAGCACGCGTCCGGAGATGGATTTGGAGAATGCGAGGATCTTAACGGAAAGTTTTATGGAAACAGGAGGGCTTCCCTGGGCTCTTAGAAAGGCTAAAGGCGTTTACAAACAGTGCAGTGAAAAAACTGTCAAGATTTGGGAACAGGAATTGATCGTAGGCTGTTCTGGAAGCAAAATCCGTGCAGGTATACTTTGCGCCGATACCTGCTGGTCCGTGCTGAACGAAGAATTAGATACCATAAGTACACGCCGCTATGATCCGTTTTATCTCAGAGAAGAAGACAGAAAACTTTTTTTGGATGTCATAAAACCCTTCTGGAACGGGCGTTCTAATTATGAAGAATGGCTGGCGCAGATACCGGATGATGTGCGCGCTCTCAGAGATAATGGAGTTATTTACATCGACCGCAAAGCCGTTCGCGGCTGGGGTGAAACAACTGCCGGATACAGCGACGTTATCAATAAAGGTATCAAAAAAATATGCGATGAGATAAAAGAACGCAGGTCGAAGCTGGATATGACGGTCCCTGGAGATTATGCGAAAATGATCTATCTTGACGCGCTGCTTATTGCCGGCGAGGGGATCATTACACTGGCGGAAAGATACTCTGCGGAGGCATATCGTCTTGCGTCAGAAGAGCACGACCCAGTGCGTAAGCAAGAATTGATGGAAATAGGACGCATCTGCGCAAAGGTCCCCGCCTATCCTGCGGAAACATTCCATGAAGCGCTTCAGTCATTTTATTTTTATCAAATTTGTATATTCATGGAACAAAACGCAGCAAGTTACAATCCCGGCCGTATGGATCAATATCTTTATCCGTTTTATAAGGCGGACATCGAAGCCGGCCGTCTAACAGAAGACAGGGCTCAGGAGCTGCTTGATTGTCTATGGGTGAAATTTGCGGAACCTTGTCTTTTTCAGGACAAAACAACCGCTGAATTTGCAGCAGGCTACCCAATGTTCCAGAACGTCACCGTGGGCGGCGTGGATATCGCTGGTAAAAATGCAGTGAATGAACTGTCTTATATGATATTGCAGGCAACTATGGACGTCCAGCTCTACCAGCCGTCACTTTCCGTCCGTTACAGCTTGGCAAAAAACCCAAACTCTTTTCTTCGTAAAATTGTCGAACTGATAAAATTAGGGACAGGTTTTCCTGCGTTTCATAACGATGATATCGGCATAAGGATGCTGATGAATAAGGGCGTTCCTTTACGCGAAGCTTTTGACTGGAATCCGAGCGGCTGCGTGGAAACAAATTTGGAAGGACGTCTGAGGGGGTACACCGCCCTTGCCGATATCAACCTCGGCTCTATGATAGAGTTTACGATGCTGAACGGAAAATGCAGGAAGTCAGGACTGCAAATATCGACTGACTCTGGAGATCCTGTTGGATTTGAACATTTTGAAGAGTTTCTTGCGGCTTTAAAAAAACAGCTGGCTTATGCAGTACATACGGTGGTCAAAGGGAGCCATTTAATTGACGAGATAGGTTTTAATCGTCCTGTACCAGCTCTTTCGTTGAGTTTTAGAGAATGTGTTGAGAAATGTTTGGACTATGCTTGGGGCGGAGCCAAATATAACACTGGAAACGGAATAATCCTCATTGGTATAGCAGATTTGATCAACAGTATCGCGGCCGTCAAACATCTTGTTTATGATACTAAACAGATTTCGATGGACCAACTATTGACGGCGCTTGATTCAAACTTTGAGCATATGCCTGAAATCCTAAAACTTTGCAAGGACGCTCCAAAATATGGCAACGACATCGAATGGGTCGATAATATCGCAGCCGATATATTCACCTATATTGCCGATGAGATAGAGAGTTATAAGAGCCGTTTTGGCACAATGACTCCTGGCATCCTCCCAGTTTCCGGCAATACTCCGTTTGGGCTTGAAGTCGGAGCGCTGCCTTCGGGACGTCTTGCGTGGAAACCTTTGGCGGATGGCGTGAGTCCGAATGGAGGCACCGATTTTGATGGTCCGAGCGCCGTATTGAAATCTGTTGCAAAGCTTCCACATGACAGATTTGTGCAGGGGACGCTACTTAACATGAAAATAGAACCTACACTCTTCGCAACAGAGTCGGGCATTCAAAACGTGATGGCGCTTCTTAAAACGCTTTGTTCCCTTAACATCTTTCACGTTCAATTCAACGTAATAGACCAGGAAAAACTTCTTGACGCACAAAAACATCCTGAAGAATATCAGGGACTGTTGGTAAGAGTTGCCGGCTACACCGCATACTTCACAGAATTGGGTAAAGACGTGCAGGATGAAATTATAGGGCGCACAATGCAAAGCTCGCTTTCCTCGCCACTTTCGTGCGGTTAGGCCTCTCTTATGGTCGCAACTGGGCAGGTATTACGTATCGAACGAAGTTCCAGCTATGACGGGGAAGGGTTGCGCACAGTCATCTTTCTCAAAGGCTGTCCTATGTCGTGTATCTGGTGTTCTACACCTGAATCGCAAAAAATTGTCAATGAGATTGGCTGCGATGATGTCAAGTGTCTGCGCTGCGGGCTATGCGTCAGTTTATGCCCTAATAGGGCCTTGAGCAAAAGCGCTCAGGGGGTGCCTAAAATGGCTGACGGGAAATGCAATGGCTGCGGTGAATGTGCGAAAAACTGTCCTACTAACGCGATTTCTTTATACGGCAAAAGTATGACCGCAGATGAAGTCGTGGCGGAGATCGCAAAAGACGAACTCTTATATTTTCACTCTGGAGGCGGCTTTACATTTAGCGGCGGGGAAGCATTGACGCAGCCAAAGTTTGTGGCGGAGGTTTTTAAACTCGCGATGCAGCGAGGTATCTCTGGAACTATTGAGACAAGCGCGTGCGTTCCTTGGGAAAATATTGCCGCGGTCGTTCCTTTGGTACCAAAGTTTTATGTTGATATCAAGCACATGGACCCTGTACGCCACAAAGAACTTACGGGACTTTCAAACGAAATCGTGCTTGACAATATCAGGAAAATTGACGGATGCGGATGCGATATAACCATTAGAGTCCCTGTGATACCAACAATTAATGACGGAGAAGACAATATAAAGGCAACAGCCGATTTTTGCAGGGGATTAAAAAATATTTCCGAGCTTGAACTGTTGGCGTACCATAAACTGGGTATGATAACTTATAGAAAACTTGGAAGAAAAATGGAATTAAACCATATGGAGCCTCCTAGCAAAAACGACATGCTTCAGATAGCACGACGCCTTAAATTGACGCTGCCTAGCCTCTCTGTTAAAATCAACGGAGGTGAAATTTAAGATTGAAAGGTGCATAAACATGGATCCGGTATTAAATAAAGATGATGCTTTGTATACACAAATCTATGACATATTAAAAGACAGGATCATGCGTGTGGAGTATTATCCCGGTTCCTTTCTGACTGAAGCCTCTGTTGCTAAAGAGCTTAATACCAGCCGTATGCCTGTTCGTGTTGCGATGCGCAAGCTTGAGAGCGAAGGTTGGCTTTTGGCGGATTTTAGGAAAAAAATAAGAGTACGTGAGATCACAGTTAAAGACGTCCATGAAATATACCAGCTGAGACAGTTGCTTGAAGTCTCTGCGTTAAAAGAAATTTTCAAAAAAGAGCTCACATGGGAGTACTCTTTTAAATTTGAAGAATGCCTGGTACGCCTCAAGGGTTCTGTAAATGATCAATATCAATGGGATTTTCACGAGACGGCCTTTCATCGCGAAATAGTTAAAGCTATGGAGAGCGACAGGATAGACCGCATATATAGAAACAACCAGGACGAACTGATACGCATCGGAATGCTGTGTAATAAACAACCGGCCCACTATGAAGTTATGCATGCGAGTATTGAGGCGTTTTTCCATGCTGTCAGAGAAAAGGATTTTGACAAAGCTCTTGAAATTTTAAACAAGGATCACATTGAGCTTGGATATCAGATGGGGATAGACAGAATCGCCGAATTGGAAAAGCTTAAGGTGAGAAAAAAATCCGGCTGAGTGTACGGCCCCATATAATAAACGGGAGGGCGAAATGCTTAACATAAGTGAAGTATATACAAAAGCGCCTACAGATGAACGCGGCGAGCTGGAAACAAAGGTATATAAGCTGCTAGACGAGTTAAAGATACCCTTTGAGCGCGTAGATAACGATACAGTCGAATCAATGGATGAATGTGTTGAAATAAGCGGTAAGCTGGGCGCCGAAATCAGAAAAAGCGTCTTTCTGTGCGATAGGAAAAAAAATAATTTCTATCTCGTCATAATGCCGGCGGCAAAATCCTTTAACACAAAGGTTTTCTGTGAAAAGCTTGATTGTCCGCGAGTGTCGTTTGCTCCGGCAGAGTGCATGAGCGAGATTTTGGGTGTATTGCCCGGCACCGCAAGTGTAATGAGCCTGATAAACGACGCGACGCTGCGCGTCAAGGTGGTAATTGATAAAGAGGTTGCAGACGCCGAGTGGTTTGCTTGCAACCCCGGCGCAAACACTACTCACATAAAGCTTAAGACCGCTCAAATGTTGGAATCGTTTCTTCCTTCTACGCGCCATAAGGCCGTTGTGGTTGAATTGTAAGTCTCCTATTATCCACCAACCTGTAAAAAAACCGCCGCGTTCTCTTTTTGGAAGAGGAGGCGGCAGTTTTTGTAGGTTGTAGTAGATTCGCGCAAACTGGGGTGGATTTAATAGAGCGAATTTTCTTTTGTTTTCATGCGCAGCTTGCCGATGAATCTTGCTATGCGCGTCATCGCCTCTTTTAGCTCTTCGATGGAGTAGGCGTAGGAGATGCGCACATGTTTGTCGCCGCAGTCGCCGAAGGCGTTGCCGGGAACGACGGCTACATTTTCAGATTTCAAAAGCTCTGTGCAGAATTCCTCTGAACCCATGCCGAACTCTGAAATGTCAGGGAAGACGTAGAAGGCGCCGTAGGGTTCAAAGCAAGGGAGCTGCATCTCTCGGAAGGCCTCCATCAGATAGCGGCGGCGCTGGTTGTAGGAGGCGGCCATCATATCGATGTCGCGGTCGCCGTTTCTCAGCGCGGAGACGGCGGCATACTGGCTCATCGTAGGCGCTGACATTATCCCGAACTGGTGTATCTTTACCATGTATTCCATTATCTGAGCGGGCGCGCAGGCGTATCCAAGGCGCCAGCCCGTCATTGCGTATGATTTTGAGAAGCCGTTGATAACGACTGTGCGCTCGCGCATTCCCGGCAGGGAGGCTATGCTTACGTGAGGCGCTTTATACGAGAGCTCGCTGTATATTTCATCGGAGATGACGAGCAGGTCGTTCTTGATTATTATAGGAACGAGCTTTTCAAGGTCCTCGCGCTCCATCACCGCGCCGGTCGGGTTGTTCGGGAAAGAGATGAGCAGCGCCTTCGTCTTCGGCGTCACGGCGGCTTCGAGCTGTTCCGGCGTAAGGCGGAACTCTGTCTCTGCGGAAAGCGATATCGGCACCGGCACCCCGTCGGAGAGCAGTATGCAGGGTTCGTATGAGACGAAGCAGGGCTGCGGAAATACTACTTCATCGCCAGGGTTAAGGACGGCGCGCAGCGCTATGTCGATGGCCTCGCTGCCGCCGACGGTGAGTACGATCTCATGCTTCGGATCATAGCTTATGCCGTATTTGCGGCGCATGTAGTGCGCAATTTCCTCTCTTAACTCAGGCAGCCCTGCGTTTGAGGTGTAGAAGGTGCGTCCCTTGTTCAGCGAATAGATGCCCTCTTCGCGGATGTGCCACGGGGTGTCGAAATCCGGCTCGCCTACGCCGAGCGAGATGACGTCCGGTATCTCGTTTGCGATGTCAAATAGGCGGCGGATGCCGGAGGGCTTTATTTTTTTTATTTTGTCACAGATGAAATCTCTCATGGCGTCACCTTCATTCTCATATCTCTTCTTGGGGCCGTGAAGAGCGTGCCGTGGTCCTTGTAGCGCATAAGGACGATGTGCGTCACGGTGCTCTGCACCTCTTCCAGTACGGCGAGGCGCGAGGCGACGAAGTGCGCTATCTCCTTCATGGTGGCTTTTTTGAGTATGACGGTGAAGTCATATCCGCCGGACATGAGGTAGAGCGATTCTACTTCGGGATACTGGTAGATTTTTTCCGCGATGCGCTCAAAGCCTTCACCGCGCTGGGGGGAAACTTTAAGCTCGATGAGCGCTGAGATGGTTTCGTCGTCGGTCTTGTCCCAGTCGACAAGCGCGTGGTAGCCGCAGATGACGCGCTCCTTTTCCATTATTTCTATCTCGTTTTTTACCTCTATGATGTCAAGGTCGAGCATAACGGCGATTTCTTTTGGAGTGTATCTGGCGTTCTGTTCAAGAAGCCGCAGTATCTCTTCCCTTATTTTGCTTTTGTCCATTATTAAACCTCCGTCTGCGAGAATATAAGCGTTAATTTTGAGCCTTTTTGCCGCGGACGTCAAGTATAAATATCAATATTTAAATAAATAGCGCAAAAATAAATATATTTTAAGCCAAAATTGCTTGGGGCCTCAAATGCGCGCTGTATAAGAGGGCAAAACAATAAAAGAGCGGCTTCAGCGCGCCTTTCGCCGTCACTTTGGCAAAGTCCGGCGCGCTGTTAGCGTCCGTGTTTTCTTACGATTTTGGCAAGAATTATTATTTTAGCAGAGCGGCGCTCCATTCGTCCTCTTTGAACCCGGCAAGCGCGCCTCCGTCGCAGACGAGCAGCGGACGCTTGACCAGCATTCCGTCTGAGGAAAGCAGCTTTATCTGTTCCGCCTCTGGCATCTGCGGCAGCTTGTCTTTTAGGCCCAGCTCTTTGTATGAATTGCCGCTCGTGTTGAATAATTTTTTTAGCGGCAGTTTCGAGGCGGTGAGTATATTTTTTATCTCATCCTCGTTTGGGCCGTCGGTCTTTATGTTGCGCTCTTCAAAGGCGACGTGGTGTTCTTCAAGCCATGCACGGGCTTTTTTACAGGTGCTTCACTGCGGGTAGCAAAATAACAGCATTTTACGGGCCTCCATGTTTTTAGACGTGATGCAGTTATGATACATCAAACGCGGCGTTACGCAAGAAAAGACGTTCCCTCGCCGTTTGCGCGAGGGAACGTCCGTTGGCTCTTCTTTATCTCCGCGCTATCGGCGGACTTTAGTTTAGGGACTCTATTTTTTTTATCGCGGCGTCCAGCGTCTGCGGGATATAAAATTCTATGTTGCCGGAGTCGCAGAGGGCGGCTATTTCTGGTGAGATTGGTATCTGCCCCAGGAAATCTATGCCGTATTTCTCCGCTGTGGCCGCGGTCTTTCCCTCGCCGAACGGGAAGAGTTTTTTGCCGCAGTCTGGACACTCCAGATAGCTCATGTTTTCAACGATGCCGAGGATGGGGATGTTCATCTCTTTTGCCATGCGCATCGCCTTTTCGACGATCATCGAGACAAGCTCCTGCGGCGAGGTGACGATGATGATGCCGTCTACGGGGAGCGACTGGAATACTGTAAGCGGCACGTCGCCCGTTCCCGGAGGCATGTCGACGAACATATAATCTTCGTAGCTCCATATTACGTCGCTCCAGAACTGTTTGACGACGCCGGCGATAGCGGGGCCGCGCCAGATTACGGGGGTCGCCTTGTCTTCTACGAGCAGGTTGACGGAGATCATGTCTATGCCGCTCTTTGAGTGCTGCGGCACTATCCCTGAGGCGTTTGCGGAGGCGAGCGCCTCTACGCCGAACATTTTAGGTATAGACGGGCCTGTGATGTCCGCGTCAAGAATGGCGCACTGGCTGCCTTTTCTCTGCATCGCGGAAGCAAGAAGCGAAGTGACGAGCGATTTGCCGACGCCGCCCTTTCCGCTGACTACGCCTATCACTTTTTTAACGTCGCTCAGCGCGTTGGCCGGCGCGCTGAAATCAGGCCGCTCCGCCTCGGAGCACTTTTGACCGCAGCTTCCGCAGTCATGCGTACACTCTTCATTTGCCATTTGAGCATCTCCTTGTCTTTAGTGAAAAGAAACGCCGCGAAACTTACGCTGGCGCTTTATGTCCGTTAAGATATTAGCCAAATTGAGATGGTATGTCAAATGCCGCACAGAGCGCGCGCACCGATTCGTCAATCTTGTCTTCCGGCGTCGCCGCAAAAAAGAGCAGCAGCTCTCCGGAGGCTCCGTCCGGCTGCCAATCTACGGCGATGCCGGCCGCGTCAGCTCTTTCCCGCAGCACGTGCGCCTGCTCTTGGAAGCGTAGCGCGTATGAGGTGGCCGTCTCCAGCAGCCGGAAGGAGGCCTGCGCTCCGAAATATTTTTCAAGCGCCGCCGCCATGAGCCGGCTTTTTCTGAGGTATGCCTTCCTGCTTCGCCTCAGGTGGCGTTCAAGATGGCCCTCTTTGATGTACGTGGCAAGCGCCAGCTGTTCCACCTTGCTTGCGGTCTGGTCGTAAAGCTCCGCCTTCGCCGCGCAGTCCGCGGAAAGCGTCTGAGGCAGCGCCATGTAGGCTATGCGTACGGAGGGCAGCAAAAGCTGCGAAAAACTGCCGATGTAGACGATGTTTTCCGGCGCGAGCGGCTGCATCGCGGGCATAGGCCTGTTGCAGTAACGGAGTTCGCCGTTGTAGTCGTCTTCGACGATGAGCCGCGCCGTGCCCCGCGCCCAGCCGCAGAGCATGGCGCGCCGCGCCGCCGTTTCCCCAAGAGGACTCGGCGCGTGCTTCGACGATATCTCAATATAGAGCCGGGCCTCCGCAAGCGCCTCTTTAAGACTGTTTTCTCCCGCGGCGGTCGTCACCTGCCAGCCGTTGTCCGCAAGCACGCGTTCGGCCTGCTCAAAGCCGGGCCGCTCGATTACTGCCGTGCCCGCACCTCCGATGGCCCTCAAAAGCAGCGACAGCAGCTCCTGCGTGCCGGAGCCTACTATAATGTTTTTCCATGAGCATGCAACGCCCCTCGCCTTGTAGACGTATGACGAAAGTTCCCTGCGCAGAGCCTCCTCGCCGCACGGCTCTCCGCGCGATATTATTTCGCCACGCTCTTTAAGCGCCGCCCTCAGGCATTTACTCCACAGCTCTATGTCGGCAAGAGCAG
Source organism: Cloacibacillus sp. (assembly GCA_036655895.1). NCBI lineage: Bacteria > Thermotogati > Synergistota > Synergistia > Synergistales > Synergistaceae > Cloacibacillus > Cloacibacillus sp. The sequence continues at coordinate 26,422 of JAVVPF010000007.1, forward strand.
GGTCAACGCGCCCCGTGCGGAAATCGCAGCGGATGTTTTTTGCGCCGCCTCCGCCTATGGCGCTTTGCTTCCCGCCCTCCCGCTTTGAGCGCCGCGCTGTGAAGTAACCGCTCTTCGGGCGGCTTTCGATGTAGCCCTCAATAAGAAGCTGCGCGTAGGCGTTTTCAACCGGCGAGCGGCTTACGCCAAGGCCTCCGGCCATTTCCCGTATCGAAGGCAGACGAGTGCCTGCTTGAGCGGCGCCGCCTTCTATCCACGCGGCAAGCTCGTCGTATATCTGTCTCCAAAGCGCCACGCCGCAGCCTGCGTCTATCCTGATAAAGTCGAAGATCATCATGTCACCATCTGTCATTGTAAATTAATTGATATTTATACATTGCACCAATGACAATTTTATCATATAAAAGAGTCAGCACAGCTGTGAAATACTTTTTAAGGAAGTCTACTGCAATGACGACAAATGAACAGATCAAACTAAACCGCGGCCTGGCCCAGATGCTCAAAGGCGGCGTAATAATGGATGTCACTACGCCGGAGCAGGCGCAGATAGCGGAGGCGGCGGGCGCCTGCGCGGTGATGGCGCTTGAGCGTATTCCGGCGGATATCCGCGCGGCGGGCGGAGTGTCGCGTATGAGCGACCCGATGATGATAAGGGGCATCCAGCGCGCCGTCTCGATACCGGTGATGGCGAAATGCCGCATCGGACACTTTGCCGAGGCGCAGATACTGGAGGCGATCGATATCGACTATATCGACGAGAGCGAGGTGCTTAGCCCGGCGGATGACCGTTGTCACATCGACAAGACGAAGTTTCGCGCCCCATTCGTCTGCGGCGCGAGAAACCTCTCCGAGGCGCTGCGGCGCATTGCAGAGGGAGCCTCGATGATACGGACGAAGGGGGAGCCTGGCACTGGCGACGTTGTGCAGGCGGTGCGCCACATGCGGGCCGTGCAGTCGGAGTTGGCGCGAGTGTCGGCAATGCGCGCGGACGAACTGTTTGAGGCGGCGAAGGAGCTTGCGGTGCCGTGCGAACTGCTCTTTGAGGTGCACGAAAGCGGCAGGCTGCCTGTTGTAAATTTCGCGGCGGGCGGCATAGCCACTCCGGCGGACGCGTCGCTTATGATGCAGTTGGGCGCGGAGGGCGTCTTTGTCGGAAGCGGCATCTTCAAGTCCGGCAACCCTGAAAAACGCGCGGTGGCTATCGTACAGGCCGTCACAAACTACAAGGACGCAAAACTGCTTGCCTCCGTCTCCGAGGATTTGGGCGGCGCTATGGTTGGGCTCAACGAAAGCGAAGTAGCTCTGCTCATGGCGGAGCGCGGAAAATAATGAGCAGCGGGCCGAAGGTTGGCGTTTTGGCCGTGCAGGGCGCCTTTGCGGAGCACTGCGCGGCGCTTGAAAAATTGGGCGCGCGGGCCGTCGAGCTTCACGCTCTCCGCGACATAGAGGGTATTGACGCGCTGATACTGCCGGGCGGCGAAAGTACGACGCAGGGGCGGCTTCTGCGTTCTACGGGTCTTTTTGCTCCGCTTAAAAAACGCATAGAAGAGGGAATGCCAGTCTGGGGCACTTGCGCCGGCATGATACTGCTTGCTTCGCGTATAGAAAACGATGTGGCGCGGCATTTTTCGGTGATGGATATAACCGTCGGCAGAAACGGCTACGGCAGGCAGCTGTCAAGCTTTAGCGCGCGCGGCTGCTTTGCGGGGACAGAAAATATTGAGATGCCCTTCATACGCGCCCCTAAGATAACGGCCATAGGCGCGGGCGTAGAGATACTTTCGGAATACGGCGGCTTTGCCGTGGCCGTTCGCGAAAAAAATATGCTGGCTTCTGCCTTTCATCCTGAAATAACGCAAGAGCTTTGCGTCCACGAATATTTTTTGTCTATGATAAAGCCGTGAGGCAAAAAACAGGGCGTCCCTCGTGGGACGCCCTGCACCTTTATACGAACGCCGTTGCCGACGTTGGTTTTTACGAGAGCTATTCTTTTACGCCGATCATTACGTCGGAGGCCTTGATGATGGCAGCCGCCTTTACTCCGGCCGCAAGCGCCAGTCTTTCCGCGCTTGCCATTGTGATGATGGAGGCTATCTCCTCGCCGCTTTCAAGCGTGATCAGAACTTCCGCGTTCACCGCGCCGTGGTTTACGGCGGCAACCGTGCCTTTGAGCTGGTTGCGCGCGGAGAGCCTGAGGCCGCCCGGTTCTTCGCCTATCATCACGTTGGAGGCTTTGATCACGGCGTAGACCTCTTTTCCGGCTTCAAGTCCCAAACTGTCCGAGCTTGCCGTCGTGATTATCGAAGTGAGAAGCGTTCCCTTTTCGAGGCGCATATCTATCTCATTGTTGACCGCGCCCTTTTTTACCTCTGTAACTGTCGCCTTTAGCTGATTGCGTGCGCTTAGCTGCATGATTTTTTCCTCCTTGTGGTTTAGTCTTATTATTATAACGTAACGTGCGGTTTATTTAAACCGAGTTGCACGTGTGGAGTTTAGAATGGCAAGCAGCGCCACCCCGACGTCGGCGAATACCGCCTCCCAAAGCCCGGCAAGCCCCGCTATTCCCAGTATAAGGAAGGCGCCCTTTACGCCAAGCGCCATTACTACGTTTTCCCATACGATTATTCTTGTTTTTTTCGCGATCCGCAGCAGTTCCGCCACCTTTGACGGCGAGTCGTCGAGAATCACGGCGTCCGCCGCTTCGACCGCAACCTGCGAGCCAAAGCCGCCCATTGCGATGCCCGTCTCCGATGTGACGAGCACGGGGCCGTCGTTCACGCCGTCTCCGACGTATATAGTTTTTTTAGTGTCGCCGCCGCATAGCTCTTTCAGCGCGTCAACCTTGTCGCCCGGCAGCAGTTCCGCCTTGAATCCGTCAAGCTTCACGGCTGCCGCTACGCTCGCCGCAGTCTCTCTGCGGTCTCCGGTCAGCATATAGACGTTTCTTATGCCAAGCTCGTGCAGCTCGCGCACTGTGCGCGCCGCGTCGTCACGGATGGAGTCGGCAACGATTATAGAGCCGATGTATTTTTCGTTCTTCACGACGTGGACGATCGTTCCGTGCCCTTCGACTTCGGGCGCTTTCACGCCGTATTCGTCAAGCAGAGCAGCATTGCCCGCGAGTATCGTAACTTGCCCCTCTTTATAGATCATTCCCCTGCCGGGCGCCTGAGTTATGGAAGCTCCGGCCGGCAGAGGATGTTCCCCCGCCGCAGCCGATATTGCGGCCGCCACCGGGTGCGTCGAGCCGCTTTCGGCAAGCGCCGCCGCCTCAAGCAGCTCCTCGCAGGTTACGCCGCAGGCTGGCGCAATCTTTGCGATGGTGAACTTGCCGTAGGTGAGCGTGCCGGTCTTGTCAAAGACGGCTATCTCGACGTTTCCAACGGCGTCGAAGACGTTCGCCCCCTTGACGAGGATGCCGTTCTTCGAGGCGGCGCCGATGCCGCCGAAATATCCAAGAGGGATGGAGATGACGAGCGCGCAGGGGCACGAGATGACCAGAAGCACCAGACCGCGGTATATCCACTCATGCCACGTGCCGTGGCCCAAAAGCGGAGGCAGCGTCATTACGGCGGAGGCGAGGAAAAAGACCGCCGGCGTGTACCATTTCGAGAACCGCGTTATAAAGCGTTCCGTCGGCGATTTATGTTCGACCGCCTGCTGCACCATCTCCAGCATCCTCGAGATGGTGGAATCCTCAAACGGGCCGGCCGCGCGTATCAGCAGCACGCCGTCCAGCGAGAGCGTACCGCCGTGCACCCTTGCGCCTGCGGAAGAATACACGGGCATAGATTCGCCAGTTATAGCAGATGCGTCTATCTGCGCGGCGCCGCTGATTATCTCGCCGTCGATTGGTATTATTTCCCCCGGCAGCACCTGCACTATGTCGCCTTCCGCTATTTCCCCCGGGTCCGTATCTATTATTTTGTCGTCCACCACAAGACGCGCTGTCATCGGTTTCTGGGCCAGCAGCGCCTTTATGGAACGGCGCGAGTTTGATGAGGCGCGCTCCTGAAAGGCCTCGCCCAGCCTGTAAAAGAGCATGACGCCCACAGCCTCCGACATCTCGCCTATGGCAAGAGCCGCAAGCGTAGCGCCGCCCATCAGCGTGAACTCGTTGAAGAGGTCTCTGCGCACGACGGCGCGCAGCATCTGGCGCAGCACAGTCCAGCCCGTGGCCGCGTAGAGCGCGACAAAGAGCGCGTCAAAAGCCCATTTAGGGGCTATGCCGGGCGCAAATTCCTCCGCGGCAAGCGCCGCGAGAAAAATAGCGCCGCATACCGCAAGAAAAATCAGCTCGCGCCGAAATTCGCCTTGCTCCTCTTTCTCGTCGGCTTCGTTTTCCGCAAATATATTGTCAACTACGTGGCACGAGGCGCAGCCGCAGGCCGTGTCGTGTCCGTGCACATGGTGGTGCGCGCACTCGACATCTTCACAGGCGCCGCAGCGTTCGGCGCTTTCTGCGCAGTGTTCGTGCGTGTGGACGTGCTCCTCTTCGTGACAATGTTTATCTTCGTGCTCGTGATTGCAGCTCATTTTGCCTTTGTTCCTCCAGTTTCGTGCGTAAACAGTTAAAAAAAAGAGCCGCTTGAGAGCGGCTCATAAAATCAACTTAAGCAAATTCTATCGTGTCGCCTGTTTTTACCGTGCCGCCCTTGATCACCTTAGTGAAGATGCCCTTCTTCGGCATGATGCACTCGCCGGTTTTTTTGAAGACCTCGCAGTGCGAATGGCATTCCTTGCCTATCTGAGAGACCTCCAGCAGCGTCTCGCCGACCTTCAGCATGTCGCCTATTTTGAGCTGGCTCAAGTCGAAACCCTCCGTTGTGAGGTTTTCGGCGAAGCTGCCCGGGATAAGGTCCGGCAGTTTTTCCATCATCGTGCGGATGTCCTCCATTGAAATGAGGCTCACCTGGCGGTGCATGAAGCCCTTGTGCGCGTCGCCCTCGATGCCCAGCCCTTCGACCAGCAGTCCGCGGCCCACATCGTGCTTTATCATGCCCTTTTCCGGTGCGGTGCAGACGGCGATTATCTTTCCGCGCGCTTCTTTATTCTGCGACACGGTGATCGTCCCCCACGAATCTTTCTTCTTCCTCTTCCTGCTGAGTGCCGTCGGCGCCCTCGTTAGTAATTGTGTTCTTCGGAGGCTTGAAGCCCTCTGGAAGCTTTCCGTCGCGGCGCATGTAATAATCGGCCACCGCGGCCTCAATGCCCTCCTGCGCAAGCAGCGAGCAGTGCAGCTTTACGGGCGGCAGTCCGCCAAGTTCGTCCGCTACCTCTTTGTTTGTTATCTTGAGCGCGTTTTCTATCGTTCTGCCCTTTGCCAGCTCCGTCACCATCGAGCTGGTGGCGATAGCTGCGGCGCAGCCGAAGGTCTCAAACTTGATGTCTTCGATAACCTCGGTCTTGGGATCTATTTTAAGATATATCTTCATTACGTCGCCGCAGGTGGGGTTGCCCACTTCGCCTATGGCCGAGGCGTCTTCCATCTTTCCTGAGTTGCGCGGATTCATAAAATAATCTATTACCTTCTGATTGTACATGTTTTCATCTCCTGTATATCAAATCTTTTATTTTTTATTGTAGAAGGGCGACATCGCGCGGAGCTTTTCAACGATGACGGGGAACTTCTCCAGCACGTAGTCGATGTCTTCCTTTGTAGTGTCGTGGCTCATCGTAAGGCGGACGGAGCCGTGCGCGGTGGTGTGGTCGATGCCCGTCGCAAGCAGCACGTAGCTGGGTTCAAGGCTTCCCGAGGTGCAGGCAGATCCGCTTGAGGCTGCGATGCCCGCCGCATCAAGAAGCAGCAGCATCCCTTCGCCTTCGATATACTTCACAGTGAAGCTTGTGTGGAAGGGAAGCCTCTTGTCGCCTGCCGCACCGGTCAGGTGCGATTCCGGGATCCTTGAAAGCACGCCCTCGATGAAATAGTCGCGAAGTTCGGCAAGTTTTTTGTCCTCGCCGTTTGCAAGGCGCGCCTTTGCTATCTCCGCCGCCTCGCCGAAGCCTACTATGCCGGGGACGTTTTCCGTGCCGGAGCGGAGGCCGAACTCCTGGCCGCCGCCGTGCAGCGTCGGGATCAGCTTGATGCCCTTGCGCACGTAAAGAGCGCCCAGCCCCTTCGGGCCGTACATCTTATGCGCCGCCATCGTCATCATGTCGATCGGAAGCTCCTGCACGTCGATTGCGATGTGTCCCGTAGCCTGCACCGCGTCCGTATGGAACATGACGCCGTGCTTCCTGCATATTTCTCCAAGTTCCTTTATTGGCTGGATAGTGCCTATTTCATTGTTCGCAAACATTATCGAAGCAAGGATGGTGTCGGGGCGGATGGCCGCCTCCAGCTCCTTTGGGTCGACCATTCCTTTGTCGTCCACTGGCAGTATAGTATATTCAAAGCCCATCTTGCCCAGCCATTTCACCGTATCCAATATTGCGTGATGTTCGATGGCCGTTGTGATAATGTGATTTCCCTTGCCCTTTTCCTTAAGCGCCCATGCCGCGCCCTTGATGGCCAAGTTGTCCGCTTCGCTGCCCGCGCCCGTGAATACGATGTCGGTCGGCTTTGCGTTGATGAGCGACGCGACCTGCCCGCGCGCCTTGTCTATCGCCGCCCGTGATTCGCGGCCAAACTTATGCAGGCTGTTTGGGTTGCCGTACTTTTCTGAAAAATAGGGAATCATGGCTTCTCTAACTCTGGGGTCTACCTTTGTTGTTGCTGAATTGTCCAAATACACTTCACGCGGTTCCATGAATATCACCTCATAGATTAAATTATTTAATTATTTTTATATTTTTTGCCGCAGCGGCACTCAGGCCGGCAACAGTTATTCTCAGACTGGTTGACGAGATCGCGGAAGGTCGTTCCGTCGTAGACCGACTCCAGAGCGACGCGCGCCTTTTCCCACAGAGGGCGGAAAACGCAGTCGTCGTAAAAGGAACAGTCGTCTTCGTCGCGCGTGGTGCATTCGACCGGCCCCAGCGGGCCCTGGACGAAGCGTATCACCTCGCCTACCGTTATTGCATCGGCAGGTTTTGCAAGAAAATATCCGCCGTCCTTGCCGCGCGCGGAATCGACAAAGCCAGCGCTCTTTAAGCTGCTCAGAATGTTTTCGAGAAAGCGCACGGGGATGCCCTGCGCCTCAGCAACCGCGCCTATCTTGCACGGGCCGTCGCTTTGACGCTTCGCCAACTCAAATATCGCCCTTAATGCGTACTGACATTTTTGTGTTATCGCCATTATCCTCACCTTCTCTACCAACTTGGTAGAGATTACAACGGCTTCGTTTATTTGTCAATATATCAAAAACCGATTTTAAAAAAATCGCCTCCTTATATCTTATAATAGTACAAGAAATTTCAAACAACGGGGTGCGCAGATGAAGCTTGCTAAGATAAAGCATAATGGGACGGAAGAGACGGCGTTTGTTATTTCGCGGGGGTTTGTGGGACTTGCGCGTTTTAATGAAGAAAAGCGCGCCTTTTGGGAGACTGATTTTGAGAGGCTCATCAATGGGCCCGATCTTGCGATGCTCAACAGATGGTATATGGCGGGGGGCCGCTCGATAGTGGAGAACATCAGCCGAAAGTTTATCGTGCCGGCGGAAGAGGCTTGCGTCGTCGGCGAAGTTTTTGCGACGGAGGACGAAGGCCGCGCGTAGATTACGCTACTAAAACGAGGCCGCCCCGCGGAGAGTTTCTCCAAACGGGGCGGCCTCGTTATTTTTATGGCAGAGCGGCTAGAAGCCGGAGCCTTCTGTGGTGAACATGCTTTCGTAGGAGCCGGGGATCTGCAGCTTTTTGCGCAGTTGTATCTTTGGCATTCCGACTACCACTATGCCGGAGGCGGGGTCTACATGGTAGCGCGCGGCGTCGGCTACAGGGTCGTAGCCGATGGAGGTGCCGGCCGGGATGTGATTGTGCGCGTCAACTATGACGCGGCGCAGGCGGCAGTTTTCTCCGATGTCGACGTTCTGTCCGATTATCGTTTCTTCGATGACTGAGCCTGAGTTTATCACGCAGTTGCGCGAGAGCACGCTTTTGCGCACGTAGGCGCCAAGCACGCGGCTTGCCTCGGCGCGAAGGCATCCGTCCACGGAGCAGGAGTGATCCTTGTCGGGATAGGTGAAGCCGGGCGGGTCTGAGAAGGAGACTGTGCGTATCGGCCACTGAGGGTTGTACAGCGAAAGCGCCGACGGGTGGTGCAGCAGGTCCATGTGCGCCTCCCAGTAGGCCTTGATGCTTCCTACGTCTTTCCAGTAGGGCCTGTCGCCGCCTGGCAGCACGTTGGTGGAGAAGTCGTAGGCCATCAGCTTGTAGCCTTTGAAGAGCAGCGGCAGTATGTCGCGCCCGAAGTCGTGGGTGCTGTCTTTGCGTTCGTTGTCGGAGAGCACCGATTCCTCAAGTATCTCGCGCTCAAAGATGTAGTTTCCCATCGAGACGAAGCTGTAGCCGGGACGTCCCGGTATCTCAGGCGGCACGGCCGGCTTTTCGACGAAATCTATTATGCGCCCGTCTTCGTCCGTCGCGATGCAGCCGAACTGGCTCGCCTCGGACGAGGGAACGACATAGGCGGCCACTGTGACGTCGGCCTTGTTGTCCATGTGATATGCGAGCATCTGTTCCACGTCCATTTTATAAACGTGGTCCGCCGCGAAGATGCAGATGCGGTCGGCGTCAAAGAGCGTTATAAGGTGCATGTTCTGGAAGATGGCGTCGGCGGTTCCTTCGTACCATCGTTCGCCGTCCCACATCTGCGCCGGTACTACGTTGACGAAGAAATCGCGTCCGCGCAGAGCGCCGCCGAACTGCCAGCCTTTGCCTATGTGTTCGTGCAGCGACTGGCTCTTGAACTGGATGAGGCAGTATATTGAGAAGAGGCCGCTGTTTACCATGTTTGAAAGTGCGAAGTCTATGATGCGGTATTTCGCGGCGAACGGCACAGCCGGCTTCGCCCTGTACCTCGTAAGCGGCATGAGGCGTTCTCCCTTGCCTCCGGCAAGGACCATGCCCAGCACACGTCCGTATTTGCCTTGTATCATAATAAGCCCTCCTTTTGTGATGAGGATTTGCGCCTGTTTTGATAGTTTCAGCTATTTCTAATTTCTTGATTTATTTTATACAACTTATCGCTAAATGTCTATTGTCAGGATGTAATAATGCTGTGATAAAGCTCAGCGTATTCCTTTGCGGAGCTGTTCCATGAGAAATCTTTTTTCATGGCGTTCCTGACTATGCGGTTCCATCTTTCGTCGTCGGTCTTTGCTTCAAGCGCGCGGTTGAGCGCCTCTTCAAATTCCGCGATGCTGTAGTCTGTGAATACGAAGCCGGTGCCGTCGGGAGAGGCGTCGGCGTCTATTACCGTGTCCGCGAGGCCGCCTGTGGCGCGCACTACCGGCACTGTGCCGTAGGCGAAGGCTATTAGCTGCGAGAGGCCGCACGGCTCAAAGAGCGACGGCATCACTAAAATATCGCCCGCGGCGTAAGCCAGGTGCGCGCTCTCCTCGCTGAACTCCGTTACGGTGCGCACGGACTCTGGGTGTCTTTGCGCGAAGTCCGCCAGTTTTCTGTTGTACATCTCGCTGCCGGAGCCGATTATCAGCGCGTAAATTTTATCCGGCATGAAGCGTTCCAGCGCGTCCAGCATGATGTCGACGCCTTTTTGTTCCGTGAGGCGTCCGACGAAGATGACGAAGGGCCGCCCGTCGTCCGTTATGCCGAATTTTTCCATCGCGGCGCGGCGGCAGCTTTTTTTGCCCTCTCTGTGCGCTATGTCGTAGTGCGCGGGCAGAAGCGGGTCTTTGTGCGGGTTCCAGACGTCGTAGTCTATGCCGTTTAAGATGCCGGAGAGTTTTGTTTTGTTTGCGGAGACTACGCCGTCAAGCCCAAACCCTCCGTCCTCCGTCTGTATGTCCCACGAATAGTTGGGGCTGACGGTGGTTATGGCCTCCGCCGTGTTTATTGCGCCCTTCATGAGGTTCAGTTGTCCGTAAAATTCCATTGAGGCGGGGTCTGCGGCGGAGAAGGCCTCTTCTTTGAAGCCCCAGCCGGGGAGGCATTCTCTCTGAAACAGCCCCTGATGCGCCATGTTGTGTATGGTGTAGGCGGTGTCGTAGTCCGCCGCCATTTTTGAATAGTGCTTGTGCCATTTGAGCGCGCTCGGTATTATGGCGGCCGGCCAATCGTGCGCGTGGATTATCTGCGGCTTCCACCGCGCCGCGCGCGCCAGCTCGAATGACGCGTAGGAGAGACATAGCATCGGCTCCGCAGTCTGTCCGTTCATTCTTTCGGGATAGATATTTTCGTCGCAGAACAGCTCGTCATTTTCCAGAATATAGATCGGAAGGCCGTCAAGCTCCGCGCGCCACAGCTTCGCCGTAAGGGCGCGCCAGTTTATGGCGATTGCGATAGAGCCGATGGGGCGGCTGTGCAGAGCGCCCAAAGCGCGCGCTTTTTCCAGCACGCCGGGCCAGCCCGGCATCAGCACGCGCGCGTCGACGCCCGCTCCGCGAAGCGCCTTGGGCAGAGAGCCGACAACGTCGCCAAGGCCGCCCTTTTTGGCAAGAGGCGCGCATTCCGGCGCTACGTGCAGGATTTTAGTTATGAACTGATCTGAGTTTTTCATGCCGGCCCCCGCGTTAGTGTCCGCGGAAAACGGTACCATAAGCCTTTTCACAATATTCGTGCACCACCCTGTGAGTATTGAAGTAGCTTGCGTTCACCGCTATTGCGAATTTCATCATGCTTATCCACTTTGCGCGGTTCGTGTAATAAGTGGGGATTATCTTCTCCTCAAGCTTATTATAGAGGTCGACCGCGTCCTCCGCCTCATTATACTCCACCATTTCGTTTTCGGTAGGCTCCGGCCCGATGGCCCAGCCCGTTCTGCCCTCGATGCAGCCCTCTATCCACCAGCCGTCCAGCACGGAGAAGTTCATGACGCCGTTGTGGACGCACTTCATGCCGCTCGTGCCTGAGGCTTCGCGCGGACGCATCGGCGTGTTGAGCCAGAGGTCCACGCCCGCGGTTATCACCTTGGCGGGGCCCATGTTGTAATTTTCGATGAAGACTACCGGTATCGTAGTCCCAAGCTCCGCCGATATTCTGTTTATCTTCTGGAGTATATCCTTGCCGGGTTCGTCGTGCGGGTGCGCCTTGCCGGAAAAGACGAACTGCACTTTGCCGCCGCCCACTTCCACGAGGCGTTTTATGTCTGAGAAGACGAGGTCCGCACGCTTGTAGGTGGCCGCGCGTCGCGCGAATCCTATTGTCAGCACGTCGGCGTCTAGCTCCTGCCCGGTCTCTTCAAGCACCAGAGCAAGCAGCTTCATCTTCGCCGCCTGATGCGCCTTCCATATTTCGTCGTTTGGTATGTGCAGCGCCTGCATGAGGCGCGAAGGGTCGTTGCGCCAGCCGGGGATGTGTTTGTCGTAGAGGCGCGCGAAGCTCGGAGAGGTCCACGTCGTCGTATGCACGCCGTTTGTCACCCAGTCTATAGACTGGTCGCTGAACATAGCGCGGCTCACCATCGCGTGTTTGTGAGAGACGCCGTTTACGTAGCGCGAGAGCTTGAGCGCGAGGTCCGTCATGGAAAGGCCGCTGCCGCCGATGTTCTGGCGCAGTATCTGCGCGAAGTTCCCGTCCAACACCTCGTTTATCAGGTCGTACGAGAAAAAGTCGTGTCCCGCAGCCACTGGCGTGTGCGTCGTGAAGATGACCTGATTCTTTACCTTTTCGAGGTCCCCGTAGCCCTGCTCGCGCAGCAGCTCCAGCGTGATGAAGCCCGCGTGACCCTCGTTCAGGTGGAAGGTGGTGACGTTGCGGAAGCCCATGTCGCGCAGCAGCCGCAGGCCGCCTATGCCAAGTATCAGCTCCTGACATAGGCGGTATTTGTTGTCTCCGCCGTAAAGCTCCGCAGTAAGCTGTCTGTCCTCAGGGCAGTTCTCCGGCAGGTCCGTGTCGAGGAAGAATATCGGAAGCGAGTGCCCCGACTGGCCCACCAACGTATAGCACCACACGCCTACGCTTACGGGACGGTTGTTCATTGTGATCGTGATCCGGTTTGGCAGCTGCGTCATAAATTCGCGCGGGTTCCACTCGACGGGGTATTCCGTCTGACGCCCCTCTTTGTTTATCTTCTGGGCGAAGTAGCCCTTTTTGTAGAGCAGCGTAATTCCTACCATAGGCACTCCAAGATCCGCGCCGCTTTTTAAAATATCTCCGGCAAGCACGCCCAGGCCGCCTGAATAGGTCGGTATCTCAGGCATGAGCGCTATCTCCATTGAAAAATAGGCGATGTTTCTAAAGGCTGGGTCGCACTCAAGAGTTGAAAGCAGCGACGCCGCAAGGTTTGTTCCAAAATTCATGCCCGTTACACTCTCCAATCCATTGTTCTCCGATTTTGTTTCGTAGGCAACTTCTTCTTTTTCTTCTTCTTTGAGCCGCGGCATCACCGCAAGCTCCGCCACGACCACGGCGTTTGGATATTCCGCCGTATTGCCGCGCGCCTCTTTTAAATCTTCGATAAGGCCGGATATAATATCTTTGCCGGCGGCGTGCGAGGCAAGCTGCGCCGCGCGCACCGCGCAGGCAATGGCCTGTTTCGTCTCCACTCCCGCTATGTCGTTGAAAAACCAGCCGCACGAGGTGTACATGAACATGCGCATACGCTGCATTTCAAGCATCTCCGCCGTCCTGTCGGCCGCGGCTTCTGATATTCCGTCCAGCCTGCCGGCTACGAAAGCTCTTTTTTGCGCCGTTCGTTCTTCTTTTGAAAGATGGAGGCCGCATCTGTAAAGCTCTATCGCCTCGTTGCGCAAAGCCCAGGGGTCGCCGTATTCCCGCACGGCCTCTTCGTAAATCTCGTCGACGCGCGCGGCAAGCTGGTCAAAAGCAAAACGCAGCGGCCCGCGCCATTTCTGGTTCCAGCCGGCCTCTCCGCCGGTGCTGCATCCGCAGTCCGAGCGCCATCTTTCAACGCCGTGTACGCAGGACCATGAGGTGTTTTCCTCAATGACGCACCGCGCCCGCGCCGGATGTTTTTCTATGAACTCCGCTATCGAAGGCAGCGAAACGTTTGGTGCGGATGCTGTCTGTTCAAAAAAGCGCGCAAGCGCCATCTCTCCGAATTTATGGTGGTGGCCGTAGCTTTCGCCGTCCGTCGCAGTAAGCAGCAGCCGGTCGTCGCCCTCCGCCGCGGCCCGCATCACCGTTTGCGCAAAAAGGTCGCCGTTGTTGAGCAGCCCTCCGAAGGCGATGTCGCGGGCAATTCCGTCGTGATAAAAAATTATCGTGATGGAGCGCCCTGAGGGCAGAGTGCAGAGGTAGGGCCTCGTGACGTCGAGACCAGCACCGCCCGGCGTTGGGTGTGTGCCGTTTTCGTCGATGACCGCGCGGCACTGACGCGGCGCAAGAATGGTAAATTTTATCCCGCAGCAGGCGAGCGTCTCTAGCGTCTGTGTGTTTGCCGCAGTCTCCGGGAGCCACATCCCCTCCGGAGCGCGCCCGAACCTGTACCGAAAATCCTCTATGCCCCATATCGTCTGCGTAAGCCGGTCGCTGTCCGAAGCAAGCGGCATTATGATATGGTTGTAGGCCTGCGCAATGGCCATCCGTCCAGAAGAGGTGATAAGATGATAGAGCGCCGCGTCGCGGCCCTCTATCCACCGATGCAGCGTAGGCCCGAAATCAAAACTCATCTGGGAGTAGTTGTTTATTATGGATTTTATCCGCCCGTCGCCGCCCAATATTTTTGCGCAGCTGTTAGGCTGATAGCACTCGGCGTAAATTCTTTCGTTCCAGTCGTGCGCGGGAGCCGCAGTCGCGTCCCGCGGCACGTCGCCGCTCCATGGGTCCTCCCGTGTAGGCTGATAAAAATGCCCGTGTATAACAATATTTATCAAGTGCGTTCCCCTTATTTCCCAGAAAATTTTAATTGCCATAACCATTTTGCATGTTATTATTATACTATTAAAAATCTATAAATTTTAAAGAGTTAGTTAAGATGTTGTAAAATCAGGCTTTTCCCACAGGGAGGAATTGGGATGCTCGAAGATCTTTCGGCTCACGTGCTCGATATTTCCGAAAACAGCACGAGGGCCGGCGCAACTGAGATAGAGGTCACGATAAAAGAGGACGAAAAAGAAGATCTGCTGCTCTTTTCCGTGAAGGACAACGGCAAAGGCATGACGCCCGAGTTTGTGGCGAAGGTGACGGATCCGTTCACCACGACGCGCACGACGCGCCGCGTAGGTATGGGGCTGCCCTTTTTGCGTCAGTCCTGCGAACTGTGCGGCGGCGGCCTTCAAATCGAGTCCGAAGTCGGAGTAGGCACAAAAACCACGGCGACCTTCATGCTCTCAAGCGTAGACAGGCCTCCCCTTGGAGACGTCGCCGCCTCCGTTATGACTTTGATAATGGGCGCGCCCGCGGTCCACTGGGTCTACAGACATTCCATAAACGGCATGGAGTATGTGATGGACACGGACGAGATAGTGGAGGCGCTGGACGGCGACCGCGATATGCTCGCCTCGCCCGACGTCGGCCTCTGGATAATGGAGACGATAAAAAGCGAACTTTGCGCGCTGCGTCAGGGGCAAACTGCGTAAACATCCGAATCGGGGCCCCAAAGATTATCATTTCTGCGGAATATCTCATGGCAGGACTTGAATTTTTTGAATCGCCTACTATAATGCGTCTTAAAGACGAATAGACTTGAATTTCCCTGCTGGGTGCGTGCGTCATGGGTTGAGTCTTGAGCCAACAACTAATCCCGTTTGGGATGTTCTCCGAAGGCGGAGGAGATACTTTTTGTATCGACCAAGTTAAGCGGAAACCTCCCTTATCCTTTATTAGGATCGGGTCAAGGCCTCCCATGCACGGCTCCGCGGGGGTTTATACTTATAAAAAGAGGTTTGCGCGAAATTTTCGGCAAACCTCTTTTCGTTATTTTTATCGTTATTTTTATTTCAGTCTGTATATCCCAATTCTTTTTTTGTCTTTTCTATATCGGCGGCGGTCGTCTCTATCCACCGTTTAAGCTTATCCTCGGGGATTTTCTGGGATTTCGGGTCGTTAAGCAGCGTATCCAGCTTCTTTTGCTGGATCTTCAGCCACTCGACCTTTGATTCGCGGGCTTCTATGTCCGAAACGGCGTTGCCGCGTTCGCCGTCGTCTTCCTTAACAAAGGCTCGGCTCATGACAGTCCCCCCTTTTGTTTTATATTGTCTCCCTGGAGAATGGGAGCTTCTCGTTCTTTTCCACTATCACTACCTTCATCTTGGGCTTTACATACTTCACAAGGTCCTCGATGTCGGCGTTGCGCAGGCGCACGCAGCCGTGAGTGGCCCACCTGCCCACGGACCACGGGGCGTTTGTCCCGTGAATGGCTATCTCCCATTTGTTATAAAAGGATATGAGCTTCGTGCCGTAGACGCCCGCCTTCGCCTCGCCCGGTTCGTCAAACCACGCCGGATCGAATACAAGTTTTTCCGCGTCCGGTATCACCCTGTAAATGGTGAAGGTGCCAGTGGGAGTTATGAGGTCCATGCGCGAAGTCTTCTCCTTGCCTCTGCCCTTGCCGATAGATACCGGCCAGCTCTTTACAACGCTTTCGCCCTTTACCAAAGAAAGTCTGAGCTGCTGCTTGTTTATCCGGATCCAGTATTCATCCTGCTTTGGGTTCCATTGAGCGGCTGAGGCGGCCGCCGCGAAAAGGAAAATCAAAAGAACCGCTGAAAGAAAAATCTTTTTCATAAGAACACTCCATTTTTTTAAAACTGGTTCATATTATACAACATTATCCTAAGGTTGAAAAACACAAATGACCGAAAGGCACATCTCGCATTTTGCGGTTTGTCGATAAGTTACTTCTAAAAGCAAATTTCGTATCCCATTGACTAAATGGCGTATTTGCGTATATTATATGCACAAATCAAATAAGTACTGCGGATTTTTGGGAATCAGGTGAAAAACCTGAACGGCCCCGCCACTGTAACCGGGACGAAAGCGCATATGCCACTGAAGAGATTCGGGAAGGCGCGCCAGTAGGACGAACGGAAGCCAGGAGACCTGTCCGCAACAGAGAGTTGAGACAGTTTCTGCGCGGGCGGAGATTGCCGCTTTGCGTCACACTCCTTCCTCTTCGACGCATAAACTCACAAGGCCGCCCGCAGGCGGCATTTTTTTATGCCCGCGCAATATTTTCAGAAAGGAAGCCGAATAATGAACGAAACAGAGGCACGAACCGACGCGTTCCAACCGGTCTCATTTGATGAATTTGCCGAGCCTTCGCATGAAGAGTGGCGCAAAGAGGCCGAAGCCGCGCTTAAGGGCGCTCCGTTCGACAAACGGATGTATACCTCGACCTACGAGGGCATCACGCTTGATCCAATCTACACGCTGGACGGCAGTGCCGATCTTCTGCAGAATGAAAGCCTGCCCGGCGACGCTCCGTATCTGCGCGGCACAAAAAGTTCTGGATATGTCGGCGCGCCGTGGGGCATAGCTCAGAGCGTTTCGGAATCAAGTCCTGCCGCGGCAAACGCCGCCGTCGCGCACGAGCTTGCAAAGGGCGCGACCATCTTGCATTTCAAGCTTGATGAGAAAAGCTTGGCGGGCTCCGACCCCGACCATTCCGACAGGAGCGAAGGCGGCGTTTCTATTTCCACGCTTGAGGATATGGACGAACTGCTCAAAGGGCTTGACCTCACCAAGAGGCCCGTTCATCTTTATGCGGGATCCTCCGCCATGACGCTGCTGCCGCTTGTCGCGGCGCAGTTCAGGGCGTCGGGGCGGCAGTTGTCTTTTCAACAGGTAAAGGGCTGCATAGGGGCCGACCCGCTTGGCGCTCTTGCTGAGTGTGGCGCTCTTGCCATTCCGCTTGAAGAACTTTACGATGAGATGGCTCACTGCGTAAAATGGGCCGAAAAAGAGGCTCCCTCTTTGAAGACTATCCTCATTCGCGGAAGCGTTTGGCACAACGGCGGAGCGTCCGCCACTCAGGAGGCAGCATACGCCGTTTGCTCCGCTATCGCCTACATCCGGGCGCTGCGCAGCCGCGGGATCGAGCCGGAAGCCGCCATGAAACAGATGAAATTCAGCCTCTCCCTCGGCAAAGATTTCTTTATGGAAATTGCGAAACTGCGCGCCATCCGCGTCGTCTGGGCGCAGGTGGCCGAAGCGTTCGGCTGCGGCTCCTCCGAATGTGCAAAAATAGATATTATCGCCGAAACCTCCAGCTTTACAATGTCCAAGTATGACCCTTACGTAAATGTTTTAAGAACCACGACCGAGGCTTTTTCTGGCGCTGTGGGCGGCGTCGCCGATATGGCGGTGGGCTGCTTCGACGAGGCGGTGCGTCCCGCCGGTGAAAATTCTAAAAGAATAGCGCGCAACATACAGATAATGCTTCAGACGGAGTTTGAGATGCTCCAGCCGGTAGACCCGGCAGGAGGCTCATGGTACGTAGAGCGCCTTACAGCGCAGTGCGCCCAGACAATTTGGGCGCTTGTGCAGAAGATAGAGGCTGACGGCGGCCTTTACGCCTCTCTTGAAAAGGGCCTCGTTCAGGAAGATATAGACAAGGTATTCAAGAGTCGGTTAAAAAATCTGGCGCTTAGAAAAGACCGGGCAGTGGGAACGAATATGTATCCGAACGCCACGGAAAAGCCTCTTGAGACGGATGGTGCGGACCCCGCTTCCGCTCGCGCGCTGCGAGCCGCCGCCGTTGCAAACTTCAAGAAATTGCGTGACGACGAACATCTTGCCGACGTCACGCGCCAGCTTGCCGCCAAATTGGCGGAGGGCGGCGATGACGTTGTTCCAGCTGTAGTCGAGGCCTATATGGCGGGAGCCTCTGCTGGCGAGATAAGAAAAATATTGGACGACGGGTTCGACGGAAGACCGGAGGCTGTACGTCCTGTCGCGCCGCACCGTCAGACGGAGGAGATAGAGGCTCTTCGCCTGGCTACGGAAGATTATGCGGCAAGAACTGGCAAAAATATCCGTATCTTCCTGGCGAACATGGGGCCCATTCCGCAGCACAAGGGACGCGCGGACTTCACCACCGGCTTCATGGAGGTGGCGAATTTCGAAGTGATCAAAAACACTGGATTTGCCTCCCCCGAAGAGGCGGCGGCCGCCGCTGTTGCCTCAGGCGCGGATGCCGCGGTCATCTGTTCTACCGACGATACCTACCCCGAGCTGGTGCCTCCAACCGCGCGCTGCATCAAAGCGGCAGCGCCGCAAATGAAGGTGCTGCTCGCCGGAGCGCCTGCGGCTGAGTTCAAAGATTCATACGTCGAGGCGGGCGTTGACGACTTTATACACGTCAAGGCAAACTGCCTCCAGATACTAAAATCCATCCAGGAATCAAAGGCAGGGTTTAAAAATGCTCAATAACCCAGATTTTACCCAAATCCCGCTGAACATGGCGCCGCGCGCGCCGCTCTCCCGCGAAGAATGGAAGAACCGCGTCGAAAAAGAGACGGGAAGGCCGCTCAAAGAGCTGCTACACCGCACAATGGAACAGATAGAAGTGGCTCCACTATATACGGCCGCCGACTATGCAGGCATGAATCATTTAAAATACACGGCCGGAGTTCCGCCATTCCTGCGCGGGCCGTACCCAACCATGTACGTCACGCGTCCGTGGACGGTGCGCCAGTACGCGGGCTTCTCCACAGCCGAGGAAAGCAACGCCTTTTACCGCCGCAACCTAGCGGCGGGGCAGAAAGGGCTTTCAATAGCCTTCGACCTTGCGACCCACAGAGGATATGACTCTGACCATCCGCGCGTCGTTGGAGATGTCGGGAAGGCCGGCGTCGCCGTGGACTCCATTCTCGACATGGAGATACTCTTCTCCGGCATTCCGCTGGGGCAGATGTCCGTTTCTATGACGATGAACGGAGCGGTGCTTCCAGTGCTTGCCTTCTACATCGTTGCGGCGCAGGAACAGGGAGTAGACAAGGCTGTGCTCTCCGGCACCATCCAGAACGACATACTGAAAGAATTCATGGTGCGCAACACCTACATCTATCCGCCAGCGCCCTCCATGAGGATAATCGGCGACATCTTCGCCTATACCTCGCGCAACATGCCTAAGTTCAACAGCATAAGCATCTCAGGATATCACATGCAGGAGGCTGGCGCGACCGCGGACATAGAGCTTGGCTACACGCTTGCCGACGGTCTTGAGTACATACGCACCGGAAAGGCCGCGGGCCTTGGCGTTGACGATTTCGCGCCGCGTCTTTCGTTCTTCTGGGCCATAGGCAAGAACTACTTTATGGAAGTGGCGAAGATGCGCGCGGGCCGCATGATCTGGGCAAAGATAGTAAATCAATTCGGCCCCAAAAAGGCAAAGTCAATGGCTCTGCGCACGCATTCTCAGACCTCTGGCTGGAGCCTCACGGCGCAGGATCCCTTCAACAACATCTCGCGCACCTGCATAGAGGCGATGGCGGCGGCGCTCGGACATACGCAGTCGCTGCACACCAACGCGCTTGACGAGGCGATAGCGCTTCCGACCGACTTCTCCGCACGTATCGCAAGAAACACGCAGCTTTATATACAGGACGAGACAAATGTCTGCAAGGTTATCGATCCGTGGGGCGGCTCCTATTACGTGGAGGCGCTGACCGATGAGCTCATCCGCCGCGCCTGGGGGCACATCCAGGAGGTGGAAGGACTGGGCGGAATGTCGAAGGCCATAGAAACGGGACTGCCGAAGATGCGCATCGAAGAGGCAGCGGCCCGCAGACAGGCTCGCATCGACTCCGGCAGCGAAAAAATAGTCGGCGTCAACGACTTCCAGCTTGAACAGGAAGACCCGATAGACATTCTTGAAGTCGACAACTCAGCCGTCCGCGAAGCTCAGCTTGCTCGTCTTGCAAAACTCCGCGCCAACAGAAACCAAGAGGATGTCGACGGCTGGCTTGAAAAAATAACAAATTCCGTAGCCACCGGCGAAGGCAACCTGCTCGAGCTGGCTGTAGAGGCGGCGCGCGCAAGGGCCAGCCTCGGCGAAATATCGGCTGCGGTCGAAAAAGTCTCCGGGAGGCATAAGGCAGTGATACGCTCAATATCCGGAATATACAGCAGTGAATTTGCGGATGAGGACATCATCGAAGAGGTCCGCCAAATGACGGACGACTTTGAGAAACGTGAAGGACGCAGGCCGCGCATAATGATAGCCAAGATGGGTCAGGACGGGCATGACCGCGGCGCGAAGGTGGTAGCTACCGCCTACGCGGACATGGGTTTTGACGTGGACATAGGCCCGCTCTTTCAGACGCCCGAAGAGACTGCGCAGGACGCGGTAGACAACGACGTCCATATAGTAGGCATGAGCTCGCTTGCCGCGGGGCACAAAACATTGCTGCCGCAGCTCGTAGAGGAGCTTGAAAAGCGCGGGCGCGGCGACATCATGGTCATCGCGGGCGGCGTCATCCCGGCGCAGGACTATCAGTTCCTGCGCGAACACGGCGCTTCGTGCATATTCGGCCCAGGAACAGTTATACCGGCCGCGGCGAAGGAGATGCTTGTGGTTCTGAACCGGCGGCTGGCGGAGGCCGAGGGCCGGTCATAATGAGCGGCGAAAATTTCCGCCCCGAATGGCAGCCGGAGGGAGCGGGCAGTGAATTTGCCTGCTCCGTAATGCCCGGAGTGCCAATGCCGGCGGACGGTGGCGCAGCCGCGGCCCAGAACAGGCCGGCTCGTTACGCGCAAAGCAGGCTTACCGCCGAAGATTATGCGCGTGGGATAGCCGCGGGCGACAGGGTGATGCTTTCGCGCGCCATAACGATAATAGAAAGCAACGCGCCAAAGCATTTTGAGCTGGGGCAGGAGATAATCCAGCGCATCATGCCGCTCACCGGAGGCGCCATGCGCGTAGGCATCACGGGAGTGCCCGGCGCCGGCAAGAGCACCTTTATCGAAGCGCTCGGCCAGCACCTTTGCCAAGAGGGGCTCAAAATCGCGGTGCTTGCGGTCGATCCGTCGAGCTCTGTGACGCGCGGCAGCATCCTGGGTGACAAGACGAGGATGGAGAATCTGGCGCGCGAGAAAAACGCCTTTATCCGGCCTTCGCCTTCTGGCGGGTCGCTTGGAGGAGTTACGCGAAAAAGCCGTGAAACGATGCTTCTTTGCGAAGCCGCGGGCTACGACGTCGTACTGGTAGAGACGGTAGGCGTGGGACAGAGCGAGACGACGGTACGTTCTATGGTCGACTATTTTCTTGTAGTCGTCATAACAGGAGCCGGCGACGAGCTGCAGGGGTTAAAAAAAGGCATCATAGAGCTTGCGGACAGCATCCTCGTCAACAAGGCAGACGGGGACAATAAAATGAAAGCTCTCATGGCGCGCGCCGATTACAACCAGATACTGCACTATCTGCGTCCAGCGACCGAGGGTTGGAAGACAAAGGCCTACGCCTGTTCCTCAATAACCGGCGACGGTATCGATGAGATATGGAACGTTATAAAAGATTTCCGTGACAATGTTTCAGAGTCAGGGATCTTCATAAAGAGACGAAGAGAACAGACGATCGAATGGGTCCGCGCAATGACGGCGGAACATCTGCAAAATCGCATCGCGCAGAACGAAGCGCTTACGAAATGCAGGGAGGAAATCGAAAGGAGCGTGATTTGCGGCGAAGTGACCCCTACGATGGCCGCAAAGGCGGTAATTGACGACATGGAAAGATTACTCTTCCGTCGTTAGCGAAACACTGCAACAAAAAACACACACAACTTCCGTTGCACGGCGCGGCCCGCACAGCCTAGCCGTGCGGCGGATTTTACAAAAGCTGTCTATGGGGAGTTCCTCCTCCTCGTTTTTAGATAGAAGCAGTTTCACTCTCCTAACGGGTCTCTGGTGTGAGCAGCCGGAGGCCCTTACTTGTTCGGCGTGCCTTGCCATCCCCGTTGACTATACGGCGTATCTTCGTATAATATATTACAAGAGTTTAATTAGCATCGTGGATTTGGGAATCAGGTGAAACGCCTGAACGGCCCCGCCACTGTAACCGGGACGAAAGCGCACGTGCCACTGAAGAAATTTGGGAAGGCGCGCAAGTAGGATGAACGGAAGCCAGTAGACCTATCCGCGATAGAGGATTTGGACACTTTCCGCGCGGGTGGAGATTGTCGCTTTGCGTCTGAGGCGTACGCCAGTCTGACGCATAAACTTCCCAAGCCGCCCGCAGGCGGCGTTTTTTATGCCCGCGCAATGACCAAGATGGTTTCGCCCGATTTACCGAGTGGAACTATACGCTTTATAAATTGGAAAATTTATCAGCGAAAGGTGTTTTGCCGTTGTTTCATTGCAGACTTAGAGGCGCTTTTATCATCATTCTTTTATTTATAGCCACCGCGTCAGCCCCCTCTCTATCAGAGGCGGGGCCCAAACGAATCATCTCTGTCACTCCTGTGGGGACTGAGATACTTTTTGCACTTGGGCAGGGGCAAAATATCGCGGGCGTGACGAGCTTTTGCGACTATCCGCCTGAGGCGCTGAAGAAGCCCAAAATTGGCGGATATTCCGATATAAACTTCGAGGCGCTGGTAGCTCAGAGGGTGGATCTCGTCGTGCTGCAAGATATGCACTCGCAGTCTATCCCGGATCTTGAAAAATTAAAGATACCATATTTCGTAGTGAAGCAGGAAAACATCTCTGATATTTACAAAGCGGTGGACGGGCTTGGGAAAATCTGCGGAGCCTCTAAAAAGGCGGAGCTGATAGTTGCCGGCATGAAGAAGGATATAGCGGCGATAAGCAAAAAGGTGAACGGTCGTCCGCGCCCCAGCGTGCTGCTCTGCGTCTCGCGCGAACTCTCCGGCAATGTCATACCAGCGTTTTACGCCGCCGGCACAAGGAATTTTTATAATGAGGTCATATCGCTTGCCGGAGGCGAGAACGTTATGGGGAAGACAAAGAGCGTCGTCACCTACCACAAAATATCTCAGGAGGGGCTTGCGCTCATAGACCCTAATGTGATAGTGGACCTCGTCGGTGAAGCGAAATATTATCATTCGGCAGACAAGATAGATATAAATAAAGTATTCAATGAAAAATATTTAAAGGGCCAATGGCTTTCGGGGGTCAAGGTCAAAGCGGTGCGCGACGGGCGTATCTATATCATGGACGGCACCGTATTTCTGCGCCCAGGACCGCGCCTGCCCTTTATTATAAAATCCTTCGCGAAGGCGCTGCACCCCGAGGTAAAATGGTGATTTCCGCTGCGTCAGAAGTAACGCCAATAATGGAGGTTAGGAACCTTTCCTGTTCCTTTGCCGGAAAAAATATTCTTTCCGATATTTCGTTCGACATCCTGAAGGGTGAGTTTGCCGCGGTCGTCGGCCCGAACGGGGCCGGAAAAAGCACTCTTCTTAAGTGTTTGGGAGGCCTTGCGCCCCTTGCGGGAGGAAGCGTCGCAGTCCTGGGAGAGCCTACCGCCTCCATGAGCGCGTGCCGCATAGCCCGCAGCATCGCGTGGCTCCATCAAAACGGAGCCGCGGATATGCCCTACACTGTGCGCCAGTTTGCCATGCTTTCCCGTTATCCTTGGCGTCCTGTACTGAGCGGAGAATCAGATGAAGACCGCGTCATCGTTGAGAAGATGTTAAAACGCGCCGGGGCCGACAAATATGCGGATAGGGTCCTTTCGACCCTTTCAGGGGGGGAGCGTCAGCGCGCTCTGCTTGCGGCGGCTCTTGCGCAGGAGACTGAGATACTTTTCCTCGACGAACCCGCGAGCTTCTTGGACTACAGCAGCCAGGCCGAGATGCTGGAGTTGATAGAGGCGGCATCGAGCGAAGGAAAGACGATAGTCATGGTCACTCATGATATCAATATGGCGCTTCACGGCGCGGACCGCATAATCGCGCTGAAAGGCGGAGGGCTGGTCTGGAACGGCGCGGCGGAGGATTTTCTTTCTTGCGGTATGATGAACGATATATTCGGCACGGATTTCGTAGCTTTCCAAAACGCGGGGCAGATGCGCCCCTATGTCGTGCCGATGGGGCTCGTGTCATGAAGCGCCGCCTCTTGGTTCTCTATCTTCTTTCCGCGCTCGTTCTCTGCGCGTCGCCGTTTATCGGCGCGTACTTTATATCTCCCGACGCCCTCTTTGGAGGAGCGGACCCCGCGGCTTCGCAGATATTGTTTGAGCTGCGCATCCCGCGCGCCGCGCTAGGCTGGCTAACGGGCGCCACGCTCGCCATCTGCGGGCTTATCTTTCAGGCGCTGTTCAGAAATCCGCTCGCGTCGCCCGACATGCTCGGCGTCTCCATGGGCGCGGCTCTCGGCGCGGTCGCCTACATCAGGCTCGGTATATCGTTTGCCTTGTTCGGCCTCATCTCTGGACTCTCATTCGCCGCTTTTACCGGAGCTTTTCTTGCCATTGCCCTGCTGTATGCTGCGGGCAGTTTTAAAAGAGGCGGCCTTTCAATGGGCTCGCTGCTGCTTGCCGGCGTTGCTCTAAACTTTCTCTTTGGCAGTTTCAACATGATGATCCAATATACTGGCGGATTTGCAGACAGCTTCAAGATGATGAGATGGACGATGGGCGGCCTTCAGACGGTCGGCTTCGCCTCCGCTCTCGCCTCGCTGCCTGGGCTTGTCATTATCGGCGCTGTTGGGTGGCTTGTAGGACCGCAGCTTGACCTTCTCGTCTGCGGAGAGGATATGGCGGCCAGCCGCGGCGTATCTGTGAAAAATCTTCGCCGGCTGGTTTTCTTCTTTGTTTCGCTTGTAATAGGCGTAAGCGTCGCCCTCTGCGGCCCCATCGGT
Organism: Cloacibacillus sp.; assembly: GCA_036655895.1. Lineage (NCBI taxonomy): Bacteria > Thermotogati > Synergistota > Synergistia > Synergistales > Synergistaceae > Cloacibacillus > Cloacibacillus sp. The sequence continues at coordinate 51,211 of JAVVPF010000007.1, forward strand.
TTCGTCGGGCTGATGTGCCCGCATATTGCACGCGCGTTGACCGGCAGATCGCACAGGCAGCTTACGATAAGCTGCGCCTTCTTCGGAGGAGCCTTCCTCGTCATCTGCGACACCGCCGCGAGGGCCTTCTGGGCGCCCACGGAGATACCGGTAGGCATAATCACCTCGGCGATAGGCTCGTCGTTCTTTCTGTGGCTGCTAGTAAAGGGGCGGGGCTGATGCACCCGCTGCGTTTTCCCGGCGTGAGGCTGGGCGGCACCTCATGGGTCGTGCCGGGCGCTTTTTCCGAAAACATGCGTGTGCTCTCCAAAGAGGCGCAGGATATGCAGCTTGTACTCTTTGACAATCAATACGGTTCAAACATTCCAACGCAGACCGAGGTAAGAGAACTTGCCGCGCTGCGCCGCGACCTTGACATGAGCTGCACCGTTCATTTCCCGGACGACATCTGCCTTTCGACCGACGCCGCGGAGCGCGTGCGCTGCGAGGACTCTTGCCTCAGGATAATGGAGCTTTTCGCTCCGCTGGAGCCGTTCGCGTGGATACTGCATCTGGATGGGGAGCTTTTCGGACGTTTTCCAAGCGCGGATATGCCGGCGTGGCTTGAAAAAAGCGGCGGCTCACTTAAAAGGCTCGCGGACAACATCGACGAACCAGCCGCGATATGCGTCGAGACGCTTGACTACAACATAGAAATAGCCTGTCCGCTGATAGAGGAGCGCGGCCTTTCAATGTGCCTGGACATAGGGCATCTTGTCAGATACGGACACCCGGTGCTTGAACAGATGCGCCGTTACCTGCCGCACACGCGCTGCCTTCATATCCACGGCGTAACGGAAGACGGCACGGATCACGTCAGCATGAGCAGCTTCGACCCCGCGCTGTTTCGCGCGATCGTCTCGATGCTTGCGCAGGACGGCCGTGAACGCGTGATGACGCTTGAGGTCTTTGAAAATAATTACGAGCTTTCGCTCGAGGCCATAAGAAAATTTATATCAATGGAAGAAAAGGGAGGATATTGACCAGATGCTGCAGTACATGAACGACGGCGGGATCATAATGTGGATAATAGCGGCGCTCTCTGTCGTCGCCGCGGCCGTTGCCGCCGAAAGATTTCTCTTCTTTCGCCAGCAAAGCGCGGAACCGGAAACACTAGAAAAGCGACTGGGCGAGGCGATAAAAAACGGAGATATGGAAGAGGCGAAGGCCATCGCGGCCTCCTCGGCAGGCTCCTTGAACAGACTTTTTACGGCAGCGCTCTGCGAATGGCAGGACTCTCCGCAGGAAATGGAACTCTTGCTGGCGCAGCAGATACGCCGCGAAATCTTCAGATGGGAAAAGAAGCTCTACATTCTTGAACTCATCGGAAAAACGGCGCCCTTGCTGGGGCTGCTGGGGACGGTGCTTGGCATGGTCGAAATGTTCGGCACTCTCCACGCGGGCGCCCAGATAAGCGCCTCCGCCGTCACAGGCGGTATATGGAAGGCGCTCTATACCACGGTTGCCGGGCTCACCGTCGCCATCCCCGTCATTTTCGTTTACGGCCTGCTTAACTCGCGAATAGACAACGAAGAGGAGACGCTCAAAAGGGGCGCCGATTTTATAACGAGACTGCGGATGGGCTGCACAGATGGCAAGACGCGGAAGGAATAAAAGCGCGGATATCGACATCACGCCGCTCATCGACGTCCTCTTCATGCTGATAATATTTTTTGTCCTCACCGCCTCCTTCGTGCAGGGCAATCTTAAGGTAGACCTTCCAGCGGGAGAGGGAGCGCCGACAGATACGCGCGGCGCCGTCATTCTCACAGTCTCGCCAGGCGACAGGTTCCAATGGGACGGGCGCGAAACCACAAAGGCCGAACTGCCGAAGCTCGCGGCCGCGCTCAACGGACGCAAGTTGCTCGTAGCTGGCGATAAAGATGTGTCATACGGCAGCGTCACAGAGGCGCTGTCATTACTGCGAAAGTCCGGAGTGCCATCAGCCGGGCTGATGCTTGCGGGAGAAGATGCAAAATGACGTATACCTGTGAAGCGCACAACAGATGGGCGGCGGCGGTGGTCTTCAGCATCGCGCTAAACGCGGCGGTACTGCTTCTTATAGGCTGCTGCGAGTTAAAGGCGCACCCAGAGCCCACGCCTATAATGACTGTCAGCCTAGCCGACTATCGAGCCGCGGCCTCGCGTTCACCCAAAGCCGCGCAGCATGGAGGCCTCAAGCCAGTTTCTTCGGTGGTTCCAAAGTCCGCTGTGCCGGAGGAAAAGCGAAAGCGGCAGATTCAGCAGACCGATGTAAATAGAGCGTCAAAGAAGATGGAAAACAGCACGAAAGATGAACTGCCTGTTTCAAAAGCAATGGCTGCTGAAACGTCGGCGCAGCAGGTTGGCGACGAAGGCGCGCCCGCCTCTGAAAACGCAGGCGGGGTCGGTTCGGAGTTTGGCGGCGCGTCTGCCGCAGGCGATGGGCGTGCTGCTGGAGACGACGGCGGCGGTGTTTTTGAGCTAAGTGGGCTTACCGTGCTAAAAAAAGTGCTGCCGGACTATCCTCTTTTTTCGCGCAAGAGAAAGGAGGAGGGAACAAGCGTCGTGCTTGCCGCATTGGATAACGGAGCGGTCGTATCGGCGGAGCTTGAAAGATCCAGCGGATTTGAGCGTCTAGACAGCGCCGCTCTGAAGGCCGTAAAGGGATGGAAATTCCATTCCGACGGACGGCTCCGAGTCCGTATACCGTTTGCGTTTAAAATCGCGTATTAACGCAGCTCCTCTGAAACAAATTAGCTGATAGGAATTTACCCGCTGTTGTCAGGTTTTTTTTTGCAAAAATTTTTGAAGGATGTGTTTTTCGATATGTCTGGAAAGTTAAAGTTATTTTCTTTATTCGTAGTTCTTACTATCCTGTTCTGTTCAGCTCCGCTCAGCGCGAACGAAACAAAAAGCGGGGATATTGCCGAGGTCGCCGGAGTAGAGGTGACTGGATCGCGTCTGGCCGACAGCATCGCCGACGTTCCGTCTCCGACTTATGTTGTGACGCGCGAAGAAATAGAACGCAGCGGAGCGCGCGACGTCCAGGAGGCGCTTTCCTCCGTCCCAGGAGTGAACACCCTCGTAAACGCCGCCTCTATGGCGCAGAGCAAGGGAGTTTCGATACGCGGCCTCAACACAGAGGTGCTGTTGCTTGTCGACGGCATTCCATTTATGAACAATAATTTTGGTGTGGGCGAGCAGCTTGGCTCCCCGTTTGACCTGCGTTCCATCTCTCTTACCGACGTAGAACGCATAGAGGTGGCAAAGGGCGCAAGCTCCGCCATCTACGGCTCCAGCGCCGCGGGCGGCGTCATCAACGTCATAACGCGCGGCGGCGCTGAAAAATCATCTGGCCGCGTTCTGGTTGAGGGCGGAAACAAAGACTGGCTTCGCGGCAATGTGCGCGGAGACCTTGTGCTTAGCAATGACCTCAGAGTTTCTATCTCATACACGCGCACCCAGGAGGGCGACGTAAAGATGCGCCTTGCAGACCCAGCGACGGGGCTCTACGATTACGGTACAGACTACAAGGCAAACGATTACTCATTCCGCTTTGCCAAAGGCCCGTGGTCATTTGTCGGAGCAGTTGGGGATTATAAATCTAAATGGGACTATACCAGCACATGGGGTGCTCCCTCTACATCACAGGACAGCCAGAAAAATAAATATCACCGTTTTGCCCTGAACTACGCGGATGGAAAAACGACGGGACGCGTCTACCATAATCAAAACGACAAGGACGTCTATGACAGCTCCGGCGTCACCTATTATACGGACAAGACCCTGGGCGCCACCTTCAACCGTAAAACGGAAATAGGGACATTGCCGTTCGTCTTTGGCCTTGACTGGAAGCGCATAGAGGGCGACTACGCCAATCACGACAACCCGTGGGGCGACGCGGACGCTTACAGCACAAAAAGAGAAGGATGGGCGCCATACATGGAGACCTCCATCCCTATAGGCGAAGCTGCCTTTGACATAGGCCTGCGTTACGAATACTGGAACATCGATAACGGCGCGGACGCCAAAGAATTTTTGCCCCGTGTTTCGCTCAACTGGGCCAACCGCAACGGGCTGCTCTATTATGTCACAGCCGGACGGTACTTCTCCATGCCTAGCTTCTACCAGATGTTTGGCAGCATTCCTTTTTCTCTTGAAAAGAACCCCGACCTGAAACCGGAAAAGGGTTGGACCTACGACATAGGCCTCAAGGACGACGGCGCAAAAAATCCCTGGAACTTTGGGCTCTTTTATATAGATATGAAGGATAAAATCAATTATTCTTCCGATCCCCTCACTTGGATGGGCAAATATGTCAACGTCGACGAATATAGGGGATGGGGCTTCGAAGGAAAATATAAATGGAACTTCCACGAAAGCTGGTCCTACACGCAGGGACTGTCCTACATCCACGCGGAACAGAAATCTGGCGGCGGCGAGTGGGAGCGAGCCGACCAGCCGCGCCTTGACCTATCGGGCGTGCTTGGGTTCAGCAAAGATCCGTGGAAAGCGGAGCTTATGATGCATTATTACGGAGACAGGCGCATCTCCAACACTAATTACAGCGACGAGGATATCTTTATCGTAAACGCCGCCGTCTCATGGAAAGTGGAGCGCACAACGCTGCGTCTTGCCTGCACAAACATTTTTGACAAAGAGTTCTTCCTGAATAATTCAGGGTACATCACGCCGGAAAGAAGAATCGTCCTCTCCGCCTCGTACGAATTCTAAGACCGCATCACTTGCTGGCAGTCTTGCCGGCAAAAATAAAAATATATTTCTGCGGCACTTCCCTCACTTGCAGCACAGCGGCGAGCCTTCCAATAAAGAAGGCTCGCCGCTGTGCCGTTGAAACTTAAAAACCTGTGGCCCTATTTTTTTCTGCGGTGAACAAATGGCAGCAAGGCAAGGAGCATGAAAGTTCCGAACCCAGCAGCGTTGCATCCCCCGCCGCTTCCGCCTGACGCAGGCTCTTTGGGTTGTTCGCTTGCCGCCTTTACAATGGCGACAGGGTCAATTATGTCGCCGTCAGCAGGGTTTAGATCGCTTGTTCCGTTATCCCTGATGTAGAGGACAAGTTTGTATGATTTGCCAGCCTCTATCGCGTCTGTCGGAGCCATGAGCTTGTCGTTCATGGATTGCAGCGCGAAGCGCCTGTCGCCGATGGCGTCGCGGTCCTCGGCATAGGTGAAGAGATCTCCTGTTCCGTCTGCTCTTGTTTTAACTATCCTGATATCGGAGACCTTCTCCGCCATCAACTGGTCACCGCTGACTATTAATCCGGCCGCCGCTATTTTGCCGGCAGCGCTTACCTTAACGGAGAAGAGGGGGAGAGGATGAATGACTGAGACCTTGAAATTTTCTTTTTTAGCCGCTTCGTTTACTGCGGCATTCACCTTTTCACTGTTGAGGTAGAGAATTCCTTTTGAATTAACGCGGAAGACGGAGATATCCACTCCCATTGCGGCGGCAAGCTCTTCGATCATCGCACTGGTTGCGCCTACCGGTTTCAGAGCCTCTACAAAATTTGGAACAGCCTCTCCTGCCGGAATGAACCCGGAAACTTCAACATCTTTTACGGGGTTTCCAACGATTGTGATGGAATCTGAGAATTTGTCGTCCACGGTAGAGACTGTAAAGGTGTAGGAGTAATCCTTGTCATGTCCCGTGCGCAGGAGTATGGAAAGATTTCCGTTCTCCGCGTTTTTCATGATCACATCTTCAGAGGACGCTGCGCCGCTTACCGCGCTTAGGGTCCATTTGACGTCGCTTGAATCGGCGTCTGAGGGTCTAACGGATGCTCCCAGAATTCTGGTCTCGCCCTCTTTCCAGGCTGTGTTAGAGCCATAGGCCGTTATGCCTTCAACTGGAATCGCGTTTGGCGCAATCTTAAGAACGCCTTGCAGAGAGGCCGTCGTATCAAATTTTGGAGTGTAAACTGTAAGACCTCCAGCCTGCGTTGTCGTGTGGCTCAGCAGACCGGCGACATCGGCCGATACGGCGGCAAATATATCATCTGCGCCTGCGGCGTCCTTCGCCTTCACTGTGAGTGTTGCTGTGCCCTGTCCCTTAACTATATCAAGCTTTGACGTCTCCACGCTCCATGTGTATTTGAGCGACGAGGCGTCTGAGGTGAGAGGGTAGGATGTGATATGGATGTCGCGCGTTTCGCCAGGCTTGGTCGTTTTAAAGCAGGCAGTGTCCATTATTACGGCGGCGACCGGAAGCTTTGAAGCCTCTGTCGTCAGTCCAGTCGTTTCACTGGCCCAGCCGTATTCGGGCTGCTCTCTATTTTCTTTGAGCCAGTAGCAGTTCTGATAGCCGTAGCCGAAGGCACCTACGATGCCTTTTGCATAGGAGGGGGAGGCCAATATCTTCTGAGCGGCGGAGACGTTGTCCTCCGTCACCAGGCTGTTGAAGCCGCCGAAAATTCCGCCGGCATCCATCCCAGCCTCTACCACCGGACTGAGCACCACGTTGTTCTGGACCTTTCCTTTGTACCAGTGCGAGAAGCCGACAACTCCGCCGGCGTAGGAAAATGATGATGGGGTGGAGGAGACGCTGCCCAAAACGACGTTGTTGCGTATGACCGCAAATGGGTTTTCATACTCGGTGCCGATGTTCTCCCCTTGGTTGCCGCCGTTAAGTCCGGCGATGCCGCCGGCGTATCCTCTTTTGGAACTTGTGGCGCGTACCTCAACGTTTGAGACGCAGTTCTCGATACGTCCGTCAGCCCAGCCGACTATCCCGCCGACGCCCTCACATTTGGACGCGTTTACCTTGCCTTTGACGGTGAGGTTTCTTATCGTTCCCGCTTTGTCAAGATAGCCAAAAAGGCCAGCCGCTTCGGTCTGTTTTGTTTGATATACTGGCACATTTTCGCAGGTTTCTATTTTTAGTCCAGAGATCGTATGTCCGCCTCCGTTGAAGGTCCCGTCGAAGCCTTCGTATTCCCTGGTTGTGCCTCCCCATGACTGTTTTGTAGCGTAGCTTAAATACCATCCAATAGGAGCCCATTCTTTGTCTTCGAGATTCAGATCGCGCGTCAAAAGGATATGCTTGTTTTGGAAGCTGAGCTTTGTAACTCCCCATGTGCCTGATGGAGCGTTGACCATTTTCGCAAGGCCCGCCAGTTCTTCCGGCGTGGAGATGAGAAAAGGATTCTCGGCGCTTCCTCGTTCATCTTTATAGGCGTCGTACCATGACGTGTCTGGCGTCCATGCGCCAGATGCGCCTATCACAGCGGATGTGTAAAAGAGTGTTATCAGAACAAGCGCCGCCGCAATGGCGGAAGAGCGTCCCCATTTTTTAAACATTTTATTCATTGTCTTTTCCTCCTTTTATCAAACGGTTTTTTTTCGAGGTATGTAAAAGGACAAGCAGCGTAAGAGAGGCCGCACCCCAGCCAAAATTACCGCCGTTACAGCCGCCGGAGCTTCCAGGACCTTCGGAGGGAGCTTTCTGCTCAGACGCGGTGTTTACCAGCACGTCGTCCGAGAGTTCGGAACCGTCAACGGTATGGGCGCTGAGGCGGTATTGTGCGCCAGGCACGTATCTTAGCAGGGTGATTTTCGCTTTTCTAGAACTGCCGACATGCGTTATTTCAACATCGTCCGCCGTCGCGTCTCCCGATACGACGCTGAACTCCCACCTAAGCACAGGATAGGAGGCCTCTTCCGGTGCAAGAGCGGCTGTGACTATCTTTGACTCACCGGCTGCGCCCAGCGTCACAGATTTAACGTCAAGTTTCAGCGATGCGAGCATCGCTTTTGTGACGGCGGCGTAGGTTTTTACGCTCCAGGAATTTTCTCCAAGGAAGCCGCTTGCCGACGCCACTATCGAAGCTACCCCTACTTTTACTCCTTTGACTACCGCCTTTTCATTCATGGATGAAGCGATAGAGGCTACTGCGCCGTCGGAAGATCCCCACGTCCATAAAAGTCCGTTTGTTTTCCCGGCTCCCGAGGGGAATAGGCTCGCCTTTTGAGCATAGCTCTTATTTTCGAGAATGCGTACGGTTGGGACGGTGATAAGAGTTACCGGCGTGAGGTCCGCTGCGCTCTTCGCCTCTGTTACGCTGAAACGGAGTGGATTCGTTGTTTCATACGTTGGTATTGCGGTGTCGTTGGAGGCTATCCTGACAGGGAGGCCTTCTCCGGAAAGCCATTCACACTGATACATTTTTACATTATTTTTCTTAACGAAACAGCCCAGGATACTCCCCTCGTTGTCGCTTGAGGCAGAGAGGCGCGCCGTAGAAGAACAATGTTCTAACACCACGTCGTCTTTGTTGGATCCCGCTATGCCGCCGGCAGTTACATATATGTCACCTGGTATCATAGATGCGGCCTTAATAGTCCCCTGAACGGAGCAGCCGGAAATAAGCTGTCCATGGATCACACCCGCGATACCTCCGGCGTTATTGGCGTAAACAGCCTTGTCGTCTACAAAAGCTGCTTGTGGATGCCGTCCTCCGGTTATATTGATGTCGCATGAGGCCGCACAATTGGTGATTGTTGCGCCTAAATTTGAATCGCCAGCTATTCCGCCCGCATTGACGTTGCCCATCCCGGCTTTTTCGGAGGAACTGATCGAACCGTTAAAGAAGCAGTTTTCTATGGCTACATTAGCAAAACCAGAGATACCTCCAATAGCAACGGTGCTTGTGTTAGTAGTATTTTGGGAATTGTCGGTGGTTATATTTGCCTCTACGCTGCAATTACGAAGAACAATACTTCCATACCCGGTTATTCCTCCGATCTTGCCGCTCCCGCAGCCTTTAATGCTGCCCTTGAAAGAACAATTTTCAATGGAGGTAGTTGCGGGAGCCCCTGTCGCGTCTCCGGCAATAGCTCCTATTCTGTGTTCATTGCCGCCTATTGCCGCGATATCCTCCGGAGAAATAGAAATGTTCCCAGCAACGTTAAGATTTCGGATATTAAGGGTGGGGTTCAATGCGAGCTTTCCAAAAAGACCGAAATATCTACCGTTAGCTTCGCCGCAGGTGATCACGCCAAGGCCCCCTACGGTGTATCCCTGTCCGTCAAAGAGGCCGCGGAATGTACTACCCGTTATTCCTATCCCTGTCCAAACTTTGCCTCCGAGGTCGATGTCCGAGCCAAGTTTCACCGTTTTTTTCGCAAATTTCTCCGTTCCTTCGTTTACCAGTTTCGCAAGACCTGCGAGCTCTTCGGCGGTCTTTATGGTAAAGACGACGTCAGCTGATCGCGCCGTGTACCATCCCGTATCGGCGCTGTCGATCCATTTTGCCTCCTGCGCCTGAGTGACGCTGGTGAAAGAGAAAGCAGTGGCGGCGATGGCCGCCAATAGACACAAAAATATCTTTGCTTTGGCCATGTTAAAAGTCCTCCTTGTGAATTTAACTGAAAAGTTGTAAAAGGCGCTGTAGATATTCTTGCAGCGCCATATCCGCGTTATCCCTTCTGTGACTTTCTCCCGTATTTTAATAAGGGAACGATGGTGAGGAATGAGAACAACCCAAAGCCTGTGGCGCTGCAACCGCCGCCGCCGCTGCTTTCGCCGCCGCTTGGCGTTGGAGTGGGTGCTATGGGATCTATCGCGCCTGCGGGATTTATTGCGACATAGGCGGCTATGTTGCCGCTCAGAGCGTTGCTTCCGTATTCCGTCCAGCTTGAGCCGTCATAGCGCCACAGGCTGTAGCCGACGCCGGCCCATAAATACCCCGTTTTTTCATCATGGACAAGTCCAAGACGGTATCCGTAGCTGCCTACGAATTTCTTAAGAAGCACGCCGATGTCGCCTTTTTTGAGTTTTTCAGCCGTTGTCTCGTATATACGGATGTCGTATCCTGCCGTGTAGTCGTCTTTGGAGGTCCACTTTGCGGCTTGGATGTATATTTTGTCGCCGACGCATAGCACGGCGTCGAACATGTGTTTGAACGTAGGGTCTGTTTTGTTTACCGCGTCTGCTGATACAAGCTGCGAGACTGCCATGGTGTCAAGATTGACCGCTTCGATGCACGAGCCTGGATTCCATTTTTCGCCAAACTGCTGGACGCCGCCCAACGTGGCGACATAAAGGGTGTTTCCCTTTACGCAATAGGAGCCGGGAGTAAATCCATCAAGATTTTTGCCTGTCATGTCGGCCGAGGCCACGAAATTAAGATCAGCGTCCAGCTTGACGAGTTCATTCAAACGGTAGTCGCCGTTCGTTAAGTCCCAAGGGTCGTTTACCCCTGTGAATATTGCATATAGGCTGTTGTTGTAGGCAACGAGAGCCTCTCCGTGACCGTTGTATTTGTCGTTCAGGTGCGTGTATTCGTATTTTTTGCTCTGCTTATATACGTCGCCTCCCGTTGATATTTTGCTTACAATAGGAATATCGTAGGCCGTAGCGTAGAGGCTGCCGCCCATCGCTACCATTGTTCTGGTGTTATGGAGCGTCGTCACCGCTTCGTAGAGGGGAGCTTTCCATGCGGACTGCGTGGCCCATGCGCTCTGCTCTCCGGGGTTGTATATGTTGATGACGTCAGTGCCGTTTGAAGTGTACAATGTTACTGCCGTCCTGAATTTACCGTCTGCGTTTACAAAAGGATAAATCCCCTGTCCCGCGTTCCCGCCCATGTTGCTGATGAGTGGGGATACGGGGGCCGAAGCGCCCTGGATGATCCCAAGCGCGGTGTTGGCGTACGAGTTGTCCTGACGTGTGAAGATAAGGTCAGCTCTGGCCGGTATGGCGGTTAAAGATGCCGCTGCCACGGCTATTATTAAAAAGGTAGCCCGGGTGAATCTGTTCATGATTTCTTCCTCCTGAATAAGATAGTTTTAAAAATTCCACAGCAGAGTAGCGTAGAAGGCCCTGCCCTGCATTGGATACCATAGGGTTCTTTCCGGCCCGTTGCCGGTTGCGAAAAGCATTACATCGGGCCCCGCGTTGAATACGTCGTCCACGCCGAGGACCAATTTTAATCTGTCGTTTATCTGATAACGAATCCCCAGGCCGAAGGTTTTCAGGTTGTCCCATCCGACCTCTCCCTGCATGTCGTAATAATTTTTGCCAATGTAGTGGAATTCGCCGAAAATAGTGGCGCGGTCGTCTTTTAATATCTTACGGCTGACGCGCAGAAGTCCTTCCCATTTTGGACGGTTGGGCAGAGGAGTGTCATACATATATCCGTCACTCTTGTTGACGGGGTCCATGTAGGTCGCGGAAAGATATAGATCCCATTTGTCGCGTTTTAAAGTTGTTTCCAGTTCAACTCCGGAGACCTCCGCGTTTCCTATGTTGACGTATTGCGCGTAACGCGGGTTTACCATTACATAGTCAATCAGATTGTTTGATGTGCGGTAAAAATAGGTGAGCTCCGCTTTGATATGAGTCTCTTTGATCTCTCCCTCCCACGAAAGTCCGGCGTCGTACTGCGTCCCGTCTTCCCATTTCAGACCGGGATTGGGTACGACGAAAGCACCGTCGCCGTACAGTTCATACATGTTTGGCGCGCGGTTATATTTGCCGCCGGTTATCTTTGCCGTCCAGTGTTCATCGAATTTTTTGGTAAGCGCCGCGCCATAGGAGAATTTTGTTTCACCGTCTGCGGAGTTCCAACGGAGGATCGGCGTAAACCAAAAATTTCCGTCTTTATTGAGCGCTATCGTGTCCTGTATCTGTCCGTTCCACGAGTTGCGAGAGTGCTCTGATCTTCCGCTGAAGCGCTTGACGACATCGCCTTCGGTCGTTAGCTCTTCGTTGTAGTAGTTCCATAAAAATTCAAGAAGGTGGGCGTCTCCGATTGGAAGAGAACCGTCAATAGCCGTACCGAAGCGCTTCGTGGTGTAGGTATTGTGCTGTTCTCCCCAGCCGCCTATAGTGTCGTTTGGGTCGTCGTATTGTTTTTTCTGATGAAGGTATTCAAAGCGGATGCCGAGCGTGAGGTCTCCGATTTTACGGGTGTTTTTTACAATAGTGTTCCATTGGTCCGTTTTCTGCGTAGCTCCAGAGGGGCTGAGTGGTTTGTCTGCGCCCGGGGCTGAATAGGGGAGCTCGCGGTCATTTTTTTTCCAGCCGCCTTGGATATTCCAGTTATCGTTGTTCCATTTTAGAAGGACGTTTGCGTTTTTATAGCCGTTGTTCTGGCGGTTGGCGTCGTAATCGTCGGCGGGGGTATAGGGTGTGTTGTTGTCGTTTGGATAGGGGAAGTCGCCGTCAGTCCGTTCGTAATTAACGGCGGCCATAAACGCGCCGCCGGAAAGCGCTGTGTTGTATGTGGCTCCGCTGAGGAAACGGCCGAAAGATCCCGCGCCAAGCGTCACAGTGCCTCCTGCCTTTTCCGGTTTCTTCGTGATGATGTTGATGACGCCGCCCATCGACGCTCCGCCGAAGCGTGCCGGAATGTAACCACGATAGACCTCAATGCGTTCGACATCCTCTACTGGAATTGTGGAAAGATCCACAGCCGCCTCGCTTCCGAGGTTCATTAGCACGCCGTCGACGTATACGGCGACCTGGGATGAATCACTGCCGCGCACGGTGGCCGTGGTGTAGGCGCCTCGGCCGCGCGTTTCAATTATGTGCAGTCCCGGAACCTGTTTTAGAAGTTCCGGAAGATTTTTTTGTTCTCCCTTCATCTCCTGCGGTTTTATGACCGTTACTGTGCCGGGAGAGAGCAGCAGCTTGTCTTCTTCATTTTCCGCTTCGGCGATGATTTTTTCTTCAGGCAGTTTGACTGGCGCTTCCACGGCCTCTGAAGCGCCCATCATAATATTTCCGGTCAAATGATGAGGGAACGGCGATAAAGTGAATAAAAATATCCACAACAAAATGACTCGCATTTCTCTTTGCAAAATGGCGACCTCCGATATATGAATAGATATGATATGACGGCAAAGCCGCCTCTTGAAGAGAGCGAAGAGGATATACACGAAAAAAGGGAGAGAGGCTCTGCATTGCAGAACAGCTCTCTCCCTATATACACACGACAACAATGCGCATCAAAAATGCGGAAGATCGCCGTTCTGCGCCCACTGCGCATCGCTAACTCCGTATCTCCGGTAGGTCTTCTGGCTCTCGTTCATCCTACTACCGCGCCTTCTCGCCTTTCGGCAATGACATATTGCGGTTTCGTCCCGATTACAGCGGCAGGGGCCGCTCCGGCATAGACCGGATTCCCTTACTCCGTAGAAACTGATATATTATGAACGTCACGGCGTTCAACGGGCTGATTGTATACCAGCGTTCTTGTGTACGTCAAGGGGCTTGTTAAATAAATGCCGCATTACGGCCTGGAATTACAAATATCATTTTGAAAAAACAATGCGGACGCTGTTAGAGGGCGGGATAATTTTACTACAATCCAATACTGTTAGAAGACCACTTGTATATCAGAATAGACAAAGGGCGCGTATGTTTGTCATACGGCGCCCTTTGCTTTATGTTCATCCTGTTATATCAGCGGGAGGTTTAGGCTTTTTTTGCTTTTTTGTTTTCCGGCTCCGGCCTTTCTGTTACTTCTAGCCTGTTTGCTCCGGACTGGTTGTGGTGCAGCGTAAGCAGCGAATGATAGTTGGGGACGGCCTTTTCTTTTGGTTCGTCGTAGGCGATGAATACGCCGATGCCGGCCACTTCGGCCTCGAACTGTTTTGCCATGAGCAGCATACCGGAGGCGGTGCTGCCGCCGCGCATGAAGTCGTCGACTATGAGGACGCGGCTGCCGCGCTTCATCTGGCGCGTGCCGATGTACATTGTTTTGACGTCGCCGTTTGCTGTGGGGTAGTGGACGCCTACGGCCGCGCCGTCGCTTGGGCGGTTGCGGAATCGGCAGACGGCAAGCGGCACTCCGAGTGCGTAGGCTGCGAACATTGCGATCGGGATGCCTTTGACCTCTGAGGTCATCACCACATCGGGCGCGGCGTCTGTAAAGAGCGACGCCATGCAGAAGCCGAGAGAAAGCGCCGTCTCTGGGTTGAAGATTAGATCGCTGTAGTAGATGAGGCCGCCCGGCAGGTTGCGTTCAGGGTCGGAAAGTTTTTCCGCTATCTCTGAGAGCAATGATTTTCTGTATTCCGGCGTTGAGAGCGGCACGAAGCGCGCCCCTCCGCTGCGTCCGCGGTCTACCTGCATCTGGCCGAATCCTTCGGCGCCCATGGCCGAGTTTATCACCTCAACGTCGTCGCTTATGACCGTCTTTGAAACGTTGAATTTATTTGCCAGATCTGTTAATGAGACCAATTTGGACGGACAGAGCATAAACTTTGCCGCCAGCCGCACAAGTCGTTCGGTTCTTTGACCCCTCATGGTTATCACTCCGTATCAATATATGTTTTTATGACCCATTGCATTTTGTTAAATATTTGCGCAGCCGCCTCCGCCGCACCGCGGTCCGCGTAAAGGGCAAAAAAAGCGCTTCCGCTGCCGCACAATCCCCATGCCGAGGCTCCGCTCTCCTGCACCGTTTGTTCCGCAAGCAGATACTCCGCGTGCTCCGCGGCAAGTACATCGAAAAAGTCATTCGGCAGACGGCCCGCGCATTCTCCCGCTAAAAGCCGCCGGAGGACGGCTTCTTCGAGCCGCGCGTCGTCCGCGACCATTGAGGCGCTCGCGCCGCAGCGCGCTTCGTCAAGTTTCCGGTATGCCTCCGCGGTGTTTGACTGCCATGTCGGAAACACCAACAGCCAAGTATATTTCAGCTCGGCCGTCGCTTGCGAAAGCAGCTCGCCCGCGCCGCGTGCCGCGGCTATGCTGTGATCCGTGGTCATGAAGGCAACGTCGGCTCCTAATTTCGCGATTTCGCCGCAGGAAAGAGCAAGCCCGTACTCCGTCCCCAGCCATTTTATGAGGGCCGCCGCGTTGCCGCTTCCCGCGCCTATGCCGCTTCCGGCTGGAAAATGTTTTTCCAGTCGAATCTTAAGAGGCGGAATAAAGAGGCCGCGCTCTCTTGCCGTTTTCAGCACCTTTGTCAGGATATTCTCTCCTGATATGACTGCCCCTTCAACGTCAATAATGTCTGCTGTAATTTCAGCGCAATTTGTGAAAATTGTCAACCTTTCAGCCGCGATTTTCTGCCAGAAAAGTGAATAAATATCATGATAGCCGTCGGGACGTCTATCATATACTTTAAGGATGAGGTTTATTTTAATTGGCGACAAAACGGTGCAGGACATTTGCGGCCTCCCTGGAATATTAAAAATGCCCCGGCTTTACCGCCGGGGCGTTCAGTGCTGTTTACGTGATTAGAACAGGTGCTCGCCGCTCGCCTCGAGCTGCAATTCGACCTCTTTTGTGAGGAGGTCCGTGTAGCTGAAAGATACGGTGCTTTGCTGTGATTCTATGAACACCGTAAAGAGGCTTGGATAAGTATCCTGGATCACACCTGTACGTTCCTCAATTTTACGCCTTCCGTTGGCCGCTCTGTAGAAGACCCTGGCGCCTTTGTGGAGAGAAACTATCTCACGAATCGACTCTAAAGTATATGGCATCTACAACACCTCCACAACGCTGTCGAATTATTGTACATCAAAACGTTCAAAAATGCAACACGCTCTATAAATGTGAAGGGTAATGTGCAAATTGTTGTATATCTCTACCTTTTTATCAGTATTCGCTTCTCCCCGGCGCGTCGGGTGACGCCTTTGCTGTAGTTATTCATACAGCCGCGTTAATAAAGAAGTGAGAGGGGAGCTCTAATGTTATCAGTCAATACAGGCTCTGAGAGGCGAAGGCGAAGGGGCTCTCTTAGGGGCTTGGGGAGCAAACTACCAGGGCGGCATGTTGATAGGCCGCCCTGGTTTTAGGAATGTTTTATTTTTTGTGTTTTTTCAATGCCAGCGCCGGAAGCAAGGCGAGACACGCTAGCAGGCCGTATCCCGCGTTGCAGCCGCCGCTTCCGCTGCCGCTGGATGATGGTGCGTCAGGGGCGGCGCTGGCGGCTTTTGTGTTGAGAATCGCAACGGGGTCTGTCACTGCGCCGTTTTCTGTTTTGTCGAGGTCAAATTCGCCGCAGTCCTGCACGAAAACGACTAAGGTGTAGCTTTCACTGGCGATAATTTTTTCCGGCACGTTATTAGAGCCGTCAAGAACTGTGAATGTCTTGTCCTTGTAGTCGCCTGACGTTGCGGCAAAATCGAACAGCCGTCCTTCGCGGTCATCAGGGAATACTTTGAACAGATGTAGCTCCTGCGGCCTTCCAACACCCAGTACATCGCCCGATACTGCAAAGCCGGTAGCCAGGATTTCACGCAGCTCATTTCCCGTAGCGGTGAAGATAGGAAGCGTGTGCATACCCTCAATCTTTGTTCCCGCTTCAAGTTTTCCATCTTTTATTGCGGCGGCGACCGCCTGCTCGGCCGACCTGGAAACAAGGCTGTTTTTTAAGGTCAGGTTGCCCTTGCTGTCGGCGGTGATATTGGCCGAGTTCGCGCCAATCAGTGTGGCGACGAGATCGACATCTGCCGCAAATTGTGGAGCGGAAGTCACGATGCCGGGAACGGAGATGGCGGGCTTCACCGGGGAGACCGATACGCCGTCAGGCGTTTCGTCAACGATGCCGCCGCCTCCGGTCGCTTTGATGACTACAGTGTAGTTTGCTGTGTAAATATCCTTCTCCTGAAGCTCGCCGCCCTGAGTCACCTTTGCGGTAACGACGACGGAGCCGGCCTTGAGCGGAGTGAGAGTTGCCCATACTGGGTTTGACGCGCGCTGTTTGACGGCGGCTATCGTTTCATCGGAGACGGACCATTCAACTGAGTAGGGCACATTTACCGCCTGGTCTGGGTTGCTCTTGTCAAAGACGACGCGCATCGTCCCCTTGGCGCTGGAGTCAAGGTAGAGCTCCGCGGCTGAGGATTCGAGCGAGATGCTCTTGATATAGACGGCGCTCGCGGGATAGGCGACGTTGATCTTGCAGGTCGCCGTAGCCCAGAATTCAGGGTCGTCTTTGTTGTCTTCCATGCTGCGGATGGAGGTTGCCTTAAGCGTCGCGCTTCCTTTGTGCAGGCCCTTCACCCAGGCCCAGCCGCTGTATTCGGGGTCGTCGGCGTCGGCTGCCGTGGCGCGCAGGATGTTGTCGGCGCTGCTTACGCTCCAGATCATGCGCGGGTCGGTGACGTCGGCGGAGGCGATGAGAAGCTGTACTGGAAGGGCCTCTCCCTCACGGACGGTGATTTCGTTTTTAGGGAACGATAAAGTTCCTTGTTCAGGTGCAAGGGAAGATTTTAAGCCTGGCATATCAGAAATGTAACTTTTGTTTGTGTATTTGCCATCGCGCAAATACGCTGGTACGGCATCCAAGCTGTACATTCCAGATTTAAGGTATCCGACCATTACGCCAAACGATGTTACCCGCATGTCCAGCACTTTCGGCAACCCCCAATATCCAGGAACCCATATAGCATAATCCATGCCACAATTTAGCATCTCGATGCTTTTGAAAAACCCGCCGTCTCTGTCGATGTGTATTTTAGTAATATTGGTAGGGACATACTGGTATATGTTTACAGGCTTTTGTCCTCCCGATGTCAATGGGGTGGGGTTGGTAAATTCTGGACTTGAAGGTAGGTTGCTAGAATTAAAAAACACTTCTCTGGCTCCGATATCGCCGTTGCTGCTCTGTGGGCGTATTACCGCAAGAGCATCACATGAGACTGTTATCGCGCTTTTGGGGATTTTGTCAAAGGCGGGATTATTATTCAGAGAGTCTTTTGTACCGTCATCTTTAAGAGGTATCGTTGCTACGGTAACGGTATCACGCATCTCGTAAGCACCCGCCATCGGCCCTGTTTTTTCCTCCGAGAGGTCAAAGCTCGCTCCTTTTGGCGTCCAGCCGTCGGGAACGAAAGAACCGTTGGCGAGCCATTTTACAAAATAAGAACCTTTAGTGCTGTCGCTGAAATCAGAGTTGACCGTATCGCTTGTGGTTTTTGTGGCGTTTTCTGAGACAACGGCCGCCAGGTTGTATCCCATGAGACTTGCGTTGCCGTAAATATCTGCGTGCTTTCCGTCGTGTTCGGCATGGAAGGCGACGTTGCCCTCGCCGCGCTCAGCTGTGTCGGTGACACTGGTGCTGTTGCCGACGAGTATCGAGTTTCTAAGTTCCAGCGCCTGATTCTTTCCGGCTTCTGCGTAGAGGCCGCCGCCGATCGCGGCTGCCATTACATGATAGCCGTCATATATCGCGGTGTTGCCGACGATGGTGCAGCTCTCTATTTTTTTGGTTCCCCTGCTGTTTGCGCTGTTTTCAAAGTATACGGCGCCGCCGCAGGCCCAATTTGCCCCTTTCTGGAGAACCCAGTTGCCGGCAAAGGTGGTGTTGGTGACAGTCACATCGCGGACGACCGAGCCGACACAGAGCGCGCCTCCGTGGAGGTTTGCGCCATTATTGGTGAAGGAGCAGCCCTCTATCCTCAGTTTGTCATGAGTGCCGTCCACAAAGCCGCCGGCAAAGAGCGCGCCGCCGCGTCCCATATAGTCACTGGTAGAAGCTGCATTGTCTTTGAATGCGCAGGCTTTGAAGGTCACGTCCATATCTGAGACGTCGACTGCGCCGCCGTAGAGTGCCCTGTTAGACTGAAAAAGCGTGTTGCGCACGTACAGCGTGCCGCCGCGGCCGTAGATGGCGCCACCGCCTATGGCGCGGTTGTCTTTGAAGGTGCAGCCGATGACCTCTACGCGCGTGTACTCGCCCTGTATGTGGATGGCGCCGTCGTTGGAGCGGTCAGAATCATAACTGCCTCCGGCCGTTTTAGCGCCTTCAAAGACCAGCCCCTGGAAGCGGACTTTTGGGCCGTGGGCCTTGTCGCCGATTATTTTAAAGATGCCTCCAGTTCCGGAAGTCCTTTTAATCGTGTTGCTGCCCCACTGATAACTCTGATTCATACTTAGCGCTGAAATATCAAGATCAATATCACCGCTGACCACGATGGGGTTAGCGGTGATCTGTGAAACTTTCCCATTTGTACGTCCTTGTGAGCTTTCGGCAAAAAGCACTGTCTGTTTGCCTCCCTTTGCCACTGCCTGCCCGACGGCCCAGCGCATTGTACCCTCGCTGCCGTCGTCTTTGTCAAAGACCGTGACGTGCCAGACATTCTGCTTTCCCGATACGTCTACCGTAGCCTCCGTCGTTCCACCGAACATTGACGGACTCGGTATAAGGCTTGGATTTGCCAGTGCGATACCAACAGCGCATATCAAAGCCGCCGCGATGAGATAGGTGACGCGGTTCTTTCTGAAGCTGAAACTGCCGATAAACCGTTTCATCATTGCATTTCCTCCATTTTTAGTTTGTATATTTCTATGTCCGCCTGCGCGCCGGGCGGCCAAAAAAATTAAAGTACAGTTTCCAGCGTCACGTAAAATGTCCGCCCTTCGACGGGATACCAAAGCATACGCACCGGGCCGTTCAGCCCGTCGGGCCTCATGCGCCAGTCGTCGGCCTGATTGAAAATGTCGTCTACTCCCGCGATGATCGTTGATACGGGGCTGAGCTTATATTTGACGCCTGCGCCGCATATCGTGCGCGCGTCAAACAGGACCTTTTGTGATGAATCGGCGTAGTTTTCGCCTATATACTGAACCTCAGCGAAGAGCTGCCCTCTTTCAAATTTTCTCGTGAGCCTCGCCTTGCCGCTCCATTCTGGCCGGTTGGGGAGCGTCTTGCCGTAATAACGGACGCTGCCGCTGTCGTTTGGGGTCTCGTTGGTTCCCCTTATCCAGGTGCCGGATAGCGTCAGTTTCCACAATTCCGACTCAAGTTCCGTCTCCAGCTCGACGCCCTTTACTTTCGCCTTGGCGATGTTTTTGTAGCGGCCATAGGCGGGGCTTTCCATGTCGAACTCTATCAGGTTGTCGCTTTCGCGCCAGAAGCCTGTGAGCGACGCTTTTATTTGAGTTTCTCCCGAAACCCCGTGCCACGCCGCGCCGATGTCAAACTGTTTTCCCGTCTCCCATTCAAGATCGCCCTTTGCAGGGAGGATAAAGGCGCCGTCGCCGTACCGTTCGTACATGTTGGGCGCGCGGGCGTATGTCCCGAAGGTGCTTCTGAGGGTCCATGCGGGGGAGAATGCCTTTGAGAGAGCTATCTGCCAGGTGGCGTGGCTTGTGTCGTCCTGGCTGAACCAGCGTACGGAAGGGGTCGCTAGAAAGGTGCCTCCGCCGTCGAGGGAGATGGTGTCCTGCAGGCTGCCGCTCCAGTTGCGGGAGCGATAGCGGTCTTTGCCGTTAAGGTAGGTGTAAAGCATGTCTCCGCGCACGTCGAGCCGTTCCTCGTAGAATTCCGCGAGCACCTCGATATAGTGCCGTTCTCCAATGCGCCAGGCGGCGTCTCCCGCCGCGCCTATGCGTTCCGTCTTATATTTGCTCTCCGTCACGTATGCGCCGCCGATGATGCTTGGCGCCGTTCCGCGTCTGCTGTCGTAGTCTTTTGTCTGGTGCGTGTAGATAGTTTTCCAGCCCCAGTCGACATCTCCGCTCTTCTGTCTGCGTCCGAGCGAGAGGTCCCACTTTTCCGTGTCGAGTATCGCTCCTGGACGCTGCAAACCGTAGGGTCTGTCTATGCCGGGGGCCTCCAGCGCCAGGTCTCGGTCATTTTTCACCCATGAGGCGCGCGCCCTCCAGTTTTCGTTCTCCCATTTAAGGAGGAGGTCAGCCTTCTCAAAGCCGTTGTCGCGGCGTTCAGCCTCATAGTCGTCGGTGTCGTTGTATGGAGTCCCATTGTCGTTCCAGTATTTGAAATCGCCGCGATAGCTCTCGCGGGTGAACGAGCCGAAAAATTTACCGTCGCCCAGTCTCGCCGCGTGCGACAGGATTCCTTTGTAGCGGCCGAAAGAACCAGCACCGAAAGACAGGCGAGTCTCTGGCTTCGCTGGCATCTTGGTGATAATGTTTATCACGCCGCCCATTGCCTGTGCGCCGAAACGCGCGGGGATGTAACCGCGATAAACTTCGATGCGTTCTATCGTATCAACTGGGATAGCAGAGAGGTCTACCGCCGCTTCGCTCTGTAAATTGGCAAGAATGCCGTCCACATACACGGCGACCTGAGCGGAGGTGCTGCCGCGGATGGAGGCGACGGCGTAGCCGTGACGTCCCTGTAGGCGGATTATTTGAAGCCCGGGCACCTCTTCGAGGAGGTCTGGAAGATTTTTCTGTTCGCCGCTTCTCTCACCCGGCATTACTACTGTGACGGCGCCCGGCGAAAGTACCATAGGACTTCCGCTGTCCGAACTTATCACTTCTGGAGGGAGGTCAACGGCACCCGCCGAGGGCATTGCTGAAGCCGCTAAAAGCAGCGCGGCAGCGGCGAGGCGAATTAGCGGAAGAGGTGAAATAATCATTGCGCTTATCTTTGCCTTTGGGTACGCTTCAGACGCGTGCGACAGAGGAAAATCAGCATCGCGGCGGCGAATCCACAGCCAGCGCCTGAGTCACACCCGCCGCCACCGCCGCCGTCTGAAGTGCCGCCGTGGCCGCCATCGTTATCGCCGCCGTCGTCGCTGTCGAAATTCTTAAGATCGTCCATCACTGCAATAGAATAAATGTTGTCCCCCAGCTCCGCCGGTTCGAAGCGACGCACTAACGCGCCGCTTTTGTCCCTTGCCTCAAGCGCTTTGCCGACCATGCACCAGAGCGTGGAATCCTTCTCGTCGAAGACGAGGTCCCACGAGAAACCGGCATTATAATAGGAGGCGGCGACCTCTCCGGGGTCGCCCATCTTGCTCAGAGCCTCGGCGGTCGTTACAAAAATCCTGCCGTTGAAACCCGCGTAATTATCGTTGCCTCCCATTCGGGAATCGGCTGCGCCGTGATATGAGCCCGCCATGATATAGGCTGTGCCGTCTTTAGCAATGGTGATCCCATATCCACTTACGGTTGCAGGCCTGCTTGGATCCTGCATAGAGTCGGAGCAGTCGATAAGTTTTCTCGACGTCATCGTCTCAAGGTCGACCTCGTAGATATTCCCGCTGGTCATCGGCCCCTGATAGCCGCCGATCGCCGCGACATAGGCCTTTCCGTTATATTCGGCCATACGCAGGGCGTTCTTTCCCACCTTGGCTTTACGCCCGGTAGGGGTTAGGTCCATTTCAAACTCGATAAGCTCGCTTTCTTCATAACGAGAGACGCCGTTATACGAAATCGCGAAGAGCGCGTAGACCTTTCCGTTGTAAACGGCCACCGCTTCGCCGTGGGGCGAGCAAACGGCGCCTAGCGAATTTGTAAACGTTTTGTACTGCCAGCGTTTATCCACCTTGTAGCCGTTCGCGGTGTCCAGCCGAACGATTTCACCGGAGTCCTGATTAGAGTTTTCGTTAAAATACCCCTCGTATGTAACTGCAAAAAGGTACGGTCCATGTGAAGTTACTGCATGGAGGTTGGTACCGAAGCAGGATTCATTGACGATGGGAGCCTTCCAGTTTGCAGGGTCCCATATATAGACCGTGTCGTTTGGGCCGTAGCGGTACTCCCGTATCATCGCGCGCTGATTGGCGCCGGCGTCACGGAACGAGAACCCCCAGGCGTCGCGTCCAAGGTTATTTACCTGATTCGCCTTTACTTTGAAATCACCCGAGTCTTTGATAAGGGTGCCGGCGGAGCCGGTGCTGTAATTGGAAACTGCATAGAAGAGATCGGCGGACGCCTTCTCGGGGAAAATACCGAATGAAGCTATCGCCGCGGCACAGAGAAACGTTAAAATAAGGCGCAAAACATGATCTTTTTTCTGCAAAGTAATACCCTCCGTTGTCATTTGAAATACGAGGCCCGAGCGGGCCTGTCGTATACTCCACTGTACGGTCATGATCAGAGGGCAAAAAAATAGAGAACCAAGCGAACGGTCCTCTTCACATTTAGTATGCACGGCAAAATACCGCGCTAGTCAAAAGACAGCCGTTCCGCGCCCTCTGCGCTTCACTTGCTTACATTTCATACGGCAGGTCTCCCGACTTTCGGTCATCCTCTACAGAGCGTAAAACTTTGCTCTGTATAAACAATTTCTTGTTTATCCCGCGCCTTCTCACCTTTCGGCAATGGCATGCTGCGGTTTCGTCCCAATCACGGTGGCAGGGGCCGCTCCGGCTTTTACCGGATTCCCTTACGACGTAGAAACAGATATTCAGTTTTTTTGAAGCATGACTGCATGTTTCAAAATCAGTATAACATGCGAATTGTTTCTGTCAAGATGAAATTTCGAGTTGCTTGTCAGTGATGAAATCATGGTAGAGTGCGGCTGCTGTAAGACGCCCCTGTGTGCAAATTGTTGTATATCTCTACCTTTTTATCAGTATTCGCTTCTCTCCGGCGCGCCGGGTGACGCCTTTGCTGTCGAAGTATTCAAGCAGCGGAAGCGTGTATTTTCTGCTGCTTTCGGTGGCGTCTCGGACGTTCGCGAGCGTTATCTCTCCTTCGATGGTCTGGAGTTTGTTTTTGAACTCAGACTCAATTTCAGGAAAAAGAAGAAACGCGCCGGTAATCGTTACAAGTTCTTTTCGTTCTTTTAAGTAGGAGACGACCCGCTTCATTTCCTCCGCGGAGAGTGCGGCCGCTTCGCGCGCTTCGTCTATCGTGGGCATCGAAAAGCCCTTTGCGAGCGCGAAGTTTTTGACCGCGGCCACCTGGTTTGAGAATTTTTCTTCGTCAAACGGCTCGAAGCCGCAAAGCCGCGCCCGCTCGCCTGTAAATTTCAGCGCGCCCTGCCTGTCAAAGAGGGTGAGCAGTTCTTTTGCGAACTTTACGTCCGGCGTGTCGAAGCTCTTTGCGCACTCTTCGGCGCTTAGGCCTTGTCTTTCGGGGTGTTCCTTGTGGAAGGCCTCTAGACGTTCTTTTATCGCGCCGGCGTAAAGCGCGGCCCGCTCTTTTGATACAAGCTGCGTCTCCGCGCCGCGCACGACCGCCATGTCGCCCTTTGCCTCAAAAGGGGAGACGGCGCGCATAAGCTCTGTTAGCGTTATTTCGTTCATTCTCGCGGCGTCCGCGGCGGATATCCTGCCTTTGTAATTGACGAAGGCAAGCAGTTGTTCTTTCAGCGCGGGGCCTTCGGCCATCTCTTCCAGATATTTTATGAGCGCGGTCTTTGTAGCGCGGCTCTTCGGGCGTTCGCCTGCCGCCATCAATATGTTTCCGCCGGCGACCGTTATGAGCGGGCTGTAGGTGCGCAGTATGAAGCAGCTTTTCATTGAAGTTACGACCGGTTCCTCCGTTATGAGCTGCGCTGGCGCGCTTTCGCCGGGCATCAGTATCTCTCGGTCGAGCAGGCTGACGCGAGCCATCGCCTCCGTCGTTCCGACATGGAGGCGCAGCCGCTGCCAGTGTTTGACTGGTTCCGCCGCGCCTAGCAGCCTCATCTGCACGTCAAGGCACGACGAGGGCGTGAAGCAGCCGCGCGAGGTGACGACGTCTCCGCGTTTTACCTCCGCGAGCGCAAGCCCCGCGAGATTGACTGCGACGCGCTGTCCAGCCGTTGCGGTTTCAACGGGGAGGCCGTGCACCTGGATGGAGCGGACTTTTGTGAGGTTTTTTTCAGGCAGCACCTCTATGTCGTCGCCCTCTTTTATTTCGCCGTTTATGGCGGTGCCGGTCACGACCGTGCCGAAGCCGGAGATATGAAACACTCTGTCGACTGGCAGGAAGAAGGCGCCTCTGCGGCTTTTGCTCTCCGACTCTTCCGTCATTTTTTGCAGCGCCGCCTTTAGTTCGTCGATGCCGGCGCCGGTCAGCGCGGATACGGGGATGACCGGTTCGTCGGCGAGGAAGGTATCCGCAAGCAGCGTGCGCGCGTCGTCTACGGCAAGTTCCAGCATCTCTTCGTCTACGAGGTCTGTTTTATTTATGACTGTGAGGCCGTTTTTTATGCCAAGCAGCGACAGTATGGACAGATGCTCGCGCGTCTGCGGCATTACGCCGTCGTCGGCTGCTATTACCAGCATTACGGCGTCCACCCCTGCGGCTCCCGCCACCATTTGTCGTATGAATTTTTCGTGTCCGGGGACGTCTACGATGCTTATCGTCTGTCCCGAAGGCAGCGTGAAGGGCGCAAAGCCCAGCTCTATCGTCATGCCGCGCTTTTTTTCCTCAGCGAGCCGATCGCAGTCGACGTCGGTCAGGCGCTTGACGAGCGAGGTCTTTCCGTGGTCGATGTGGCCCGCCGTGCCTATTACAAACGGGTATTCCAGATTTGCCATCACAGAGCCTCTTTTTCGGGCATGTAGAGCATCTCTTTCAGCGTCTCTATGATGCGGTCCTCGTCGTGCGGGCGCAGCGTCCTCATGTGAAAGAGCACTCTGTCCAAAGAGGCGCCCGTTACGACGGGATATTTTCCTGTGCGCAGGCGCTCGGCCAGCTTGCCGGCGCTTCCCATCTCCGGCAGCGCGAGCGAGACGGCAAATCCCGGCAGAACGGACTGAGGGAACGAGCCTCCGCCTACTGTGTCGTCGGCCTGTACGACGCCTAGCTGTACGCGTTGTATGTTTGTCGTTTTGAAGAATTTTTTCAGCCTCCGGCAGAAATTCTGCGCCGCCTTATTTAGTTCTTCCGGTTTTTTAAAGATCATTTCAACGGTGGGGATTTCATTTTCACAGCCGCGCAGATAGAGGCGCAGCGTAGCTTCGAACGCGGCGAGCGTCATTTTGTCCACGCGCATGGCGCGAAGCATCTGGTGACTCTTCAGTTTTGCGATGAGTTCCTTTTTGCCGACGATCGCGCCTATCTGCGGACCGCCCAGCAGTTTGTCGCCGGAGAAGGTGACGATGTCGCAGCCGGCCTTGAGCGACTGCGCGACGGTGGGGTCGTTCTCGCTTGAAAGGCCCGCTTTTGAGATGTCTATGAGCATCCCGCTGCCCAAGTCCTCCATAAAGACGAGGCCGCGGCTGCGCGCAAGAGCCGAAAGCTCTTCGCGCGGCACGGAGGAGGCAAAGCCCGTTATCCTGTAATTGGACGGATGCACCTTCAGGAGCATCGCGCTTTCGTCCGTTATTGCGTTTTCGTAATCTTTTAGGTGCGTGCGGTTCGTCGTGCCCGTCTCCACCATCTTTGTGCCGGAGAGCGCCATTATGTCAGGTATCCTGAAGGAGCCGCCTATCTCGACAAGTTCTCCGCGCGAGACTACGGTCTCTTTGTCTTTTGCAAGAGCCATCAGTGCAAGCACGACGGCGGCTGCGTTGTTGTTGACGACAAGCGCGGCCTCCGCCCCTGTGAGGCGGCAGAGCAGCCACTCGACGTGGTCGTTTCTGTGGCCTCGCGCGCCCTCTTCCAGGGAAAATTCAAGAGTGCTGAACGACGACGCGCAGCGGTCCACAGCCTCTAGCGCCTCTTTGGCAAGC
Organism: Cloacibacillus sp.; assembly: GCA_036655895.1. Lineage (NCBI taxonomy): Bacteria > Thermotogati > Synergistota > Synergistia > Synergistales > Synergistaceae > Cloacibacillus > Cloacibacillus sp. Next base: position 77,514 of record JAVVPF010000007.1, read on the forward strand.
AGCGAACGCCCGAGGTTTGTGTGGATGACGACGCCAGTCGCGTTGATGACGGGGCGAATGCTCGACTGCGCCCTGCGCGCCAGAAGCGCCTTCGCGTCCGCCGCTATCGTCTCTGCGTCGAAGGCGGTCTCCGGGTCGTTTATTATTTTTGCCCTCTGCGCTGCGAGCAGATCGGTCAAAAGCAGCTTCACCGTCTCGCGTCCGAGCTGCTTTTCATAGCAGCCGATCCACGGCTGCGCAAGCATCTTGTCCATTGACGGAATTTTTCGCATGATGTTTTGTATCTCTGTCTTCAAGGGAAAGCCTCCCCGCTCTGTGTTGGTTTTATGTTTTTATTGAGCTTGTATGTTTATGATTTTTGTTTGGGCCGCGATATTTTGAGCGGATCAAATTATCTCTTCCCAGATGAGGTTTGCGACGCGCATTCCCTTTTGCGAAAGCGCAATCCGTCCGTCCCGCGCCGTGCAGAGGTCGTCTGGAAATTTCCGAAGTTTTGCGTAAAGCGCCTCAAGCGCCTCCTGTCCGTAGCTTGCGGCGTAGGCCGCGGCCTCTATGCCCGCCGTCGTCCTCAGCGCAAGCACCGCCGCCTCTTTTGCGCGCGCAGCCGGGGTCAGCTCTTCCGATGACTCAATAGGAAGCTCGCCGCGCGCTACCGCCTCCGCCCACCGCGCAAGCGCGCCGAAGTTTTTGTATCTTACTCCATCTATATATCCCGCGGCTCCGGCGCCAAGGCCTATATAGGAGCCTTCACGCCAGTAGTTAAGGTTGTGGCGGCTTTCTTTTCCGGGGCGCGCGAAATTGGCCGTCTCGTACTGTGCGTATCCTTTTTGGGGAAGATACCACTGGGCGAACCTGTAGGCGGCGTATCCGTCGCCAAGCGCGGCGGAGTCAAGCGAAGCCCACGGCGTGCCCGGCTCAATAGAAAGCTGATAGAGCGAGAGGTGATGCAGACCGCATCGCGCGGCTTCACGCAGCGTCCGCCCCCAGTTCTGGAAACTTTGCCCCGGCAGACCGAAGATGAAGTCTCCGCTTACGTAAAATCCAGAAGCGAGCGCGGCGGACATTGCCTCGTGTGCCTGATTTCCCGTATGCAGCCGGCCCATCTGTTCAAGCTCCGCGTCGTCGAAGCTTTGGACGCCGATGCTGACGCGGGTGACGCGCCAGTCGCGCCATTCAAGCAGGTGCTCGGCGCGCAGAGAGTTCGGGTTTGCCTCCACCGTCACCTCCGCGTCGTCTTCAAAATCATAGAATTTGTCGATGATTTGGATGAGCCTGCGCCAATGCAGCGGCGAAAGCACCGTAGGAGTGCCGCCGCCTATGTAGCAGGTGGCAAGCCTCGGCCGCCGCGCCGTAGTTTGTGCGCGCAGCTCCGCTTCGCGTTCAAGCGCCGTAAGCCACAGCTCCCGCCCGCCCTCCTCTGGAACCGCGCTTTCAAAGGCGCAGTAATTGCATTTGCGGGTGCAGAAGGGCACATGTATGTATAAAGAGGAGAGTTCCCCCATGAGGGGCTATTTATCCTCTGCCTTCGTGACGTCCATGAAGGCGAGGAAGGCCTCCTGAGGTATCGCGACGCGTCCGACCTGCTTCATGCGCTTTTTGCCCTCTTTTTGCTTCTCTAGCAGCTTACGCTTTCTCGTGATGTCGCCGCCGTAGCATTTTGCAAGCACGTCCTTGCGCACCGCCTTGATGTTCATGCGCACGATAACCTTTTTGCCGACGGCCGCCTGCACCGGCACCTCAAAGAGCTGCCTGGGGATGAGCTCCTTCAGCTTGCCGACGACGGCGTGTCCTCTGTGATAGGCCTGGTCCGCGTGGCAGATGAACGAGAAGGCGTCCACCGGCTCGTCCTGGAGCAACAGGTCGACCTTCACGAGGTTCGCCGCGCGAAATCCGATATGGTCGTAGTCAAGCGATGCGTATCCGCGCGTGCATGATTTGAGCCTGTCGTGAAAGTCAAGTATAAATTCCGCAAGCGGCATGTCATAGGTGAGGCGCACGCGCTCCGGCGTTATGAAATGCATCTCTATGTAGGTGCCGCGCTTTTCCTGACAAAGCTGCATCGCGGCGCCGACGAAGCTCTCCGGCATAAATATAGAAAGTTTGATGTACGGCTCGCGGATCTCCTCCGTGCGCCCCTGGTCGGGGAAGTCTGAGGGCCTGTGCGCCTCGACTATTGAGCCGTCGGTGCAGACTATCTGGTAGACGACGTTCGGTGCTGTGGCCACTAGGTCCACGCCAAACTCCTTGTTCAGACGCTCCTTTGCTATCTCCATGTGGAGCAGCCCGAGGAAGCCGCAGCGGAAGCCAAATCCAAGCGCTACGGAATTTTCCGGCTCAAAGCTGATGGCCGAGTCGTTTATCTGAAGTTTTTCAAGAGCTTCGCGGAGCTGGTTTATATCCTCGCGCTCAACCGGGTAAAAGCCGCAGAAGACGACGGGCTTCACCTTTTTATATCCGGGCAGCGGGGCGCCGGCGGGGCGGGAGGACTCCGTTATGGTGTCTCCTACGCGCGCCTCTTCAATGCTCTTGATGCTTGCGCAGATAAAGCCGACCTCGCCGGGGCCGAGCTTTTCGACCGTGACCATGCCGGGCTTGAAGACTCCCACTTCGTCTATTTGGTAATCCTGCCCCGTCGCCATAAAGCGCACCTTTTTGCCCGCCTCTAGCGTGCCGTTTACAATGCGTACATAGCAGATGACGCCCTTGTAATTATCGTAGATGGAGTCAAAAATAAGCGCCTGAAGCGGAGCCTCCGAATCTCCAGACGGCGCGGGAATGTCGCGCACGATGCGCTCCAGAAGCTCCGGTACGCCTGCGCCTGTCTTTGCCGAAACATCAAGCGCGTCGTTTGCGTCGATGCCTATTATCTCCTCCAGCTCGCGCTTCACCTGCTCCGGATGCGCCGAAGGAAGATCCACCTTATTGAGCACCGGAACAAGTTCAAGGTCGAGGTCGGCCGCGAGGTAGCCGTTGGCCACAGTCTGCGCCTCAACGCCCTGCGACGCGTCTACTACCAGCACGGCTCCTTCGCACGCGGCAAGGGAACGCGAGACCTCGTATGAAAAATCGACGTGGCCCGGCGTGTCGATGAGGTTCAGAATATAATCTTTGCCGTCTGCGGCGCGGTAGTCCATGCGCACCGGCACGGACTTTATCGTGATGCCGCGCTCGCGCTCAATGTCCAGCGTGTCGAGCATCTGCGCCTTCATGTTCCTTTTTTCTATAGTCCCCGTGTCCTCAAGGAGCCTGTCCGAAAGAGTAGACTTTCCGTGGTCCACGTGGGCGATGATGCTGAAGTTTCGTATGTTTTCCAGTTTCATTTTATTTTCCTTCACTCCTTCATATCCATATTGTATTTTAGCTGATATGTCGCGTCTTCGGCAATGTATAATTTTAGGAATGTTGCGAGAGGCTTGCGCGGCGGCAATAATAGGTTGTGCCGCTGCGCTGTAAAATAGTTAAATAACGTTATCTTTTTGCGGAATATGTGATAATATCATACACGATAAGATGCAATTTATCGCAATCATTAGGAGGCGTATGCAGATGTCTACAACAACGATACATGTAAGAGTAAACGAAGAGGTAAAAGAGAGGGCGTCGAACTATGCCGACCGTGTAGGTATTCCGCTTTCTTCTTTGATCAACGCCTTTTTGGTGCGCTTTGCCGAGACAGGGCGGCTGCCGTTTGACATCGCAGTTCAGGAAAGCCCGAACGACCTCACGCGCGCGGCGGTCAGAGAACTGAACGACGGCGGCGGTTCCGTATATAAAGATACGGCGTCGATGTTCAAAGATTTGGGCGTAACCGTCACCAGATAAAAAATGAAAGAGCTGCGTATATCCGCACAGTTCAAACGGGACCTTAAGCTGGCGGAAAAACAGGGACGCAGGACCGGATCGTTGTTTGATTTAATAGAACTGCTCCGCTGCGGCAGTCCCGTGCCCGATTTATGCAGAGACCACGCGCTTACGGGGAACTGGAACGGCTACCGTGAACTGCACATTGCGCCGGACTGGCTGTTGATATACTCGGTGGCGGATGACGCCGTTCGGCTGGCGCGCGCCGGCACACATGCGGAAATTTACAGGCTCTAGACGCCCAGCGCGCAGAAAAGCGCGCTGAGATGTCGTCTTGTAGCAAGTTTTTTCTATAATTTCAGCGGATAAAATTACCTGTAGATGATAAAATAAAAAAAGCCGTTTTTTGGCGAATTTAACTTTTAGAAAGTATGGCGCTCTATGTCTGATAAAAAACATTTTGTGCACAACACGGATATTGGACAGAACTTTTTGATAGACCGTTCTGTTGTGGATTTTATAGTAAAGCAGGCGGAGATCCAGCCGGGCGACGTAGTGCTGGAGATAGGCCCTGGCGACGGAGTGCTGACGCGCGGGCTGCTTTCAACGCAGCTTTCCGCGCTCTATTCTGTCGAGGTGGACGAACGCCTCCGCGAAGGGATAGAAAAAATCGAGGCGCGTGACGCGCGCTGTAAATGTTTCTGGGGCGACGCGGTGCGCTTTGATTACGCAAACGGCCTGCCGCAGCACCCGACAAAGATAATTGCGAACCTCCCGTACCACATCACGACGCCGCTTATGTGGACCTTCCTTGAACAGCTTGTGCCGCGCGGCGTGGGCTATATGCTGCTCATGGTGCAGCTTGAATCCGCCGAACGCATCTGTTCTCCCGCGGGGCACAGAGAGCGTTCGCCGCTTGGTATCACGGTAGAGGCGATGGGAGAGGCCGCGGTCGTCCGACGCGTGCCGCCCTCTTCCTTCAACCCACAGCCGAAGGTAAATTCAGCCATCATCGACATAAAGATAGGCAAAAATCGCGAGCTGGCAAACGACAGGACGTGGCGCGGCCTTTTGAAACGTTCATTCACACAGCGCCGCAAGACGCTGGTCAACAACTGGTCTGTCGGCTACACCGACGTAGACCGCGCGCGCGCGCTTGAGATACTCGAAGCGCACGGCATGAAGGCGACGGAGCGCGCCGAAGAGGTGACGTTGGATAAATGGTTCGCGCTTGCAAAAGAGCCGGCCTTTTATCTTAAAAATAAAAAACCAAAAGAAGCGGAGAGCGGCGAATGTACTGGGATATAAACAAAGTTATCGTTTCTCAGAGCGATGATCTGCCAATAGACTGGGCTGCGGCGGTGCCGCACAAACGCGTCATCGTTGAGATAGGTTTTGGCAACGGAGAATTTCTTGAATATCTGGCGCACAGCAACCCTGAAGCGCTCGTCGTCGGCGTAGAGGTCTCGCAGTGGTGCGCCTCGAAGGGCGCGCGCCGCATACTTATGGCGGAGCTGCCCAACGCCCGCATCATGCACGGCGACGCGCGTTTTCTGTTGCGCCATTGCTTCGCGCCGGAGAGCGTGAGCCGCGTCCACATGAACTTCCCCTGCCCGTGGCCGAAGACGCGGCATGCACAGCGCAGGGTGACCGTTCCCTCCTTCGCCGGGCTGCTGGAATATCTGCTGGAACCGAAAGGCGCCTTTGAACTTGCCACAGACGTGGACTGGTACGCGGAGGAGACGGCGGAGGTCTTTGCCGGCAATCCGCTCTTTAGCGCGGAGACTCCCGTGCTGAACCCGGTGCGCCCCTACGTCACAAAATACGAACGCAAATGGAAGGCAATGGGAAAAGATACATGGAGCCTCGTCGTCACAAAAGAGGCGAAACTGACAGAAAAGCCGCATGAAGAGGAGAATTGGCCGATGGAAGGCGAAGCGCTTACAAAAAAGAACGTAAAAGAGGTAATGGAGGCACTGAAAGATCTTGAAGGCCGTGGCGTTGGCGGCAAGGGGCACTGGATATTCCGCGATGCCTTCGTCTCCGCCGAGGGAGCGGGCCTAATACTCGTCATTACAGCCGACGAAGGCTTTGAACAGCATTTTTACCTAAAGGTGCTGGCCTCGCCGCGCGGCGTAAATATAAAAGTGGACTCCGTGGGACATCCCTACAGAACGCCCGCTATGAGGGCCGCGCTGCTTGCGGCGCTCGACGCGGCGGGCCGCAGGGATTCACGCGAGGCGGCCGCCTGCCTCGCGGAGGATGCCGAACGCGAAGATTAAACTCGCATACTCGCATAAAATATGGCCGGCGCCAGTACGAGGCGCCGGCCATATTTTTATTTTATGGATGTAGCCTACGCCCTGTTTTTGATGAACTTTTTTATTCCGTACCAGGCGGTCACCGTCCACGGCAGAAAGGCGACAACGTTTAGCGTCTGCTGGAGTCCCGCGTAGTCCGCGATCACCCCGACAGGCGTCACCGCGAGATTGGCAAGCCCCCACGATACGCCCATAGCAAGCGAGCTTGCAAGGCTGCGCATCTCGGGACATCTTCTTTGCGCCATCGCGGTGGAGACTGGGGTGCTCGCCTGCAAAAAGGCAAAGCCTATCATAAGCATCGAAAGCGAAAAGAGGCTGTTGTTCCACAGGCCCGCAATCAAAAATACAGGAGAGGCGGCGAGCGCTCCGAAAAGCACCTTGGTGTCGCCGTAACTGTCGGCGATGCGCCCTCCCGCTATCCCGGCAAGCGTCCCTGAGAGAGTGAGCGCAAAGAGCATCGCGCCGCCCATAGCAATGGAGCCGCCGCGCGAGATGATGAGCATTGGCAGAAATATTTTTATAGACTGATATGACGCGTCCCTAATGCTTGTGATAGAGACGATCCAGCCTATTTTTGACAGCAGATAGCGCAGATTTCGGAAAATATTTTGATCTGCGGAAGGGTTGAAATCGCGGACTATTTCGCTTGTGCGCCCTCCGATGCTGCGCCAGATATAAAAGCATAAAGCGGCCGCCGCCGGCAGCACGACAAGCGGAAAGCCGCGTCTGCCCAGCATTGAGATCATAAATACGACGTAAAGCGGCCCAAGCGAGCTTCCGATGCCGCCGCTTGCCTGAAAGAGCGAAAGATAGAAGGCAAGCTTAGCCTTTCCCGCCGCGGCCCCGCATCCGCCAGAGCCCTGAGGGTGAAAGAGCGCCGTGCCAGCGCTCATCATGCCGACAAAAATAAAGGCCGCGCCGTAACTTGGGGCAAGAGGCAGAAGGCACGCGCCGCAGACCGAAATAAGCGGCCCCCACACGGCAAACCACGGACGCCGCAGCCTGTCTGCGAAATATCCGGTTATCGGCTGCGCGAAAATATTCGTTATGCCAAATAGCGCGTTCAAAAAGCCCGCCTGTCCCAGCGTAAGCCCAATGGACTGCGCAAGCATGGGGATAATGGTGGGCAGCGCCGTGGAATGCATGTCGTTGAAGCCGTGAAGAAAGATAACGCCGAAAAGTTTGCGTTTGTTTTGCGGCGAGATAATTTGATTTTCAGTTGAAGCGGAAGGCTCGGTCATAAAAAATCCCCCAAAAGCTGTATATACAGCCGACATATCCGCTATTATACTCTTATTGTTACGGCACGAGGCAACTGTTATGGGGGAATCACGGATGAAGGAAATGAGGCCGACGACGGGCAAAGTGACGCTCGCGCTCTTTAATATATTGGGAAACATTCACGGACGCAGCTTTCTGGACCTTTTCGCGGGCAGCGGACAAATCGCGGCAAACGCCGCAAAACGCGGCGCGGCGCCGGTCGTGCTTGTGGAGTCCGATAAAAAACGCCATGCTGAGATAATAAAAAAAGCGCCGCCTTCGATCTCCTGCCTTTGCTTTGACGTGCGGCGTGCGCTGCCGCGTTTTGCGAAGGCCGGCGAAAAATTTGACATCATATTCGCGGACCCGCCATATAATCTCGGCTGGGGCGCGGAATTTATAAAACTTATCGAAGCCAGCGAATGCGTTTTAGCGCCCGGCGGCGTTATAATCTTTGAACATTCCGACGAAGAGGAGCCAGCGCCGATGGACGAGGCGCGATGGGAGCGCTGCGACAGAAAATACGGCGGCACCGTGCTCAGCTTTTACAACAGAAGGACGGAGAGTGTGGAGAATGATTAGAGCGGTCTATCCTGGGTCATTCGACCCAATAACCAACGGACATATATATATATCAGAACGCGCGGCCGCGCTCTTTGACGAGCTGGTAGTCGCGGTGCTTGTGAACCCCGAAAAACGTTCCACCTTCAGCGAGGAGGAACGCCAGATAATGGCGCGCGAAGCGCTGGTCCATCTGCCGAACGTCAAAGTCAAATACTTCAACGGCCTGCTGGTGGATTTCATGCGCCAGCAGCAGAGCCGCATAATAATCCGAGGCCTGCGCGCGCTGTCAGACTTTGAATACGAATTTCAGCTGGCTCAGATGAACCGACAGCTTGCGCCGGAGATAGAGACATTCTTCATCGTCACGGACGCAAAATATTCCTACATCTCAAGCCGCGCGATAAAAGACACGATAAAATTCGGCGGGGCGGTGCGGGATATGGTTCCCCCCGGAGTATACAGAAGACTGCGGGAAAGGATACCCCCGAGGAATCTGTAAAAATAATCAAATAATAAACAGGCGGCGGCTTTTTTGATTTTTACGAAGCCGCCGCCTTTATTGATATGCCGCTTTGGTTCAAGCCATGATTATTTTTCTTTTGTGTTCTCCTCCGAGGCGCCCTCCGGGGATCAGTTCCTCCCAGAGTTCGGCGGCGAGCAGGTCTACGCGTGCGGCCTCCGCAGCGTAGGCCGAGGCGCGCGCCGCCTGTCCGCATGTGACGGCTATTGGCAGAGTGCTTTTGCCGCGCATCTTTCGCAGAAGTTTTCTTCCAGCGCTGTTCATCCCGAGCACTCGTATATATGGCGGCCCCAGCCTCTGCGCCGCGCGGTTTGTCCAGTGTCCGAGGCCGAGCAGGACGTGTATCGCATATCGTCTGATGCGGCCCGCCGTATATCTTTTTGAGGTGCAGCCGTCCACCCACTGCTCGAAGCTTTCAGATTCAAGCGCAAGCTCTTTCATTTTATATTCAATGCCTTCGGATATTTCGGCGGTCTGCCTCAATTCTTCGGCGGAGGCGCGAAGCAGCGCGGCGCGCAGCAGCTTCCAGAGCACGGCGCTATCCGTGCAGGCGCGCCCATCCAGCATCGCGCCGCGCAGGATGCTGGCGGAAGCCTCCGGCATAGCGCCAATCGCCTCTTCTGTGCGCCCTTCTTTTATTGCTTTGCGTATGGCCGTGGCGCTTGATACCTCTTCAAGCTCCGCGCTTGTGTAGGCGGCACCGACGCGTTTTATGGGAAGCGCCGCCATTTCGTAAT
>JAVVPF010000008.1 GCA_036655895.1 Cloacibacillus sp.
CAACCTCTCAGTCCGGCTACTGATCGTCGCCTTGGTGGGCCATTACCTCACCAACTAGCTAATCAGACGCGAGGCCATCTTTCAGCGATAAATCTTTGGTATGTCTGGGATGTCCCAATCATACTTCATGCGGTATTAGCAGTCGTTTCCAACTGTTGTCCCCCTCTGAAAGGCAGGTTCCTCACGCGTTACTCACCAGTCCGCCACTAAACATTCCCATCAATTGACCGAAGTCTCTTTCAAGGGTGTTCCGTTCGACTTGCATGTGTTAAGCACGCCGCCAGCGTTCGTCCTGAGCCAGGATCAAACTCTCCGTTTGATTTCTGGCGTGTTGCTCTCAAATTCGCTGACGATTTCGTCTTGCCGCTTGCGCGGCTTGACTAGTTTCTTTAGGACCCTTCACTTTTTACTCTTCTAAAAGAAAAGTAATGATGAAGTTTCTTTTGCTTTCTCTTTATTCTTTTTGTCATGGTGCCGCTTGCTTTGGTTTTTTCGGCGATGTGCCGTCCCGCGGCGAAGCAAGGAGTAGTATATAACGCTTTGGACTCCGCGTCAACCCTTTTTTAAGGCTTTTGGATAAGGACACCCGGCTTAGTGCAAGGCTTTTTTGCCGCTTTCTTTGCTAATATAGCGTATATCTTTGCTTACAAATTTGCTGATTTACAGGCACGGAAACTTTACCATTTTGCCGCAGGGAGGCCGTGATGATTTTCAACGCTGTATAATATGCCTATCAAAAAGATCGGAGGCGCTTGCATGAAATGGCAGATCAAGGTTTTTGACGAACTTACGGCATCTGAGGTTTATGATATTTTAAAGCTTCGCTGTGAAATTTTTATTGTCGAGCAGCAGTGCCATTATCCTGACGTGGACGGAGCGGACCGCGGCGCGTGGCAGCTCTTTTCTTATGCCGACGACGGAGGCCTTGCCGCCTCTATGCGCATCCTCCGGCCGGGGGTCACTTACGACGCTCTTGCGATGGGCCGCGTCGCCGTCGCGCCTCAGTTCAGAGGACGCGGGCTTGCGCGGGCGATGATGGAGCACGCGATAGATTTCGCGGCAAACAGGCTCGGGGAGAGAATAATAAAGATCGGCGCACAGGTTTATCTGATGGATTTTTACACCTCTCTCGGCTTTCGTCCGATCTCCGAAGAATATCCCGAAGACGGCATCCCGCACATTGATATGGCCTATGAGGCCGATGAGATTTAAGGAATCTTTTATTTGAACCTATTTATAGATGCAGCATAGCTTTTTGCCGCGCGTGGCTCTATTATATTGGGCGTGTTTATTCAATCGTTATAAGGGGAGCTTTGCGTGGCTAAAAAAGGAATGCTGCATATTTATTTTATGGTGGTGCTTGCTATACTCTTCTGGGGAGCGAGCTTCGCCGGAGCTAAGATGGCGCTGGAACAGGCCTCTCCGCTTCTTGTTATGACGCTGCGTTTTGTGCTCTCTCTTCCGGTGCTGGGAGCCGCCGCGCTTTTTATGGGCGAGATGAAGCTGCCTTCGGCAAAACAGGCGGCGATACTCGCTTCGCTTGGTTTTTTCGGCTTTTTCTTTCATCTCGGCATCCAGACTGTGGCGATGCAGACGTCGGGAACAGCGAACGCGAACTGGCAGATGACGGCCTCGCCGGCCCTTACGGCTCTGCTTGCCGCGCTCTTTCTTAAAGAAAAGATAAACGCGCGGGGCATTTGCGGTATAATCACGGCCTTTCTTGGCGTGGCGCTCGTTCTGAGCCTGGGCACGCGCGGCGCAGCCGGACTTTCCGCCTATAATTTTGGAGACTTCCTCATTACAGTTTCGATGCTGAACTGGGCCTCGTTCATGGTGATAACGCGCTGGCTTTTCAGCAAAGAACAATACCCTCCGGTCTTCACTCTCTTTTGGGAGATGATATTTGCGACGCTTATGTGCCTGCCGCTGCTTGCCGCGACTCACACGGGCATTTCCGTCGTCACGGGCTTTCGCTGGCAGACGTGGGGCGCGCTTGCGCTGCTTGGCTTTCTATGCTCGGGGCTTGCCTATCTCTTTTGGTACATCGCCGCCGCGCGCATACCCGTGGCGAAGCTGATGGTCTTTCAGTTTTTACAACCGCTGGTCGGCGTGCTCGTTGGATATTTCGTCATCGGCGAACGTTTTACCTTCTGGCTGTTTATAAGCGGCGCTATGATAATTTTGGGGGTATGGCTCGTCAATACTCAGCCGCACGCGCAGGATGCTCTCAATTCCCACGAAAAATAAAAAATACCGCGCCGAACATGCAGAGTGACGCCCATAGATAGTTGAGAGTCAGTTTTTCTTTCATCACGAAGACGGTGAAGCCGGCAAAAACGGCCATCGTTATTATCTCCTGCATTATTTTGAGCTGCGGCAGAGAATAGAGCGTGTGCCCCATCCGGTTTGCCGGCACCTGAAAGCAGTATTCAAAAAAAGCGATGCCCCAGCTGATGACGATGGCGGCGATGAGAGGCTTCATCCCAAGATATTTTAAGTGCCCGTACCAGGCGTATGTCATGAAAATATTTGAGACAAAAAGCATAATGATCGGAGCGGCGTATCTTATCATAAATTATCTTCCTTTTACAGACGCAGATTAAGCAATTTTACTCAGCATTGGTAATTATAGACTATATCCTTTTATATGTGACTGAGATATAATATGTACTATTAAATATTACATATAAACAACTAACTCAAAGGGGTGCTCTGTACATGGAAAAGTTTGACGCGATAATCATCGGATCAGGCAAAGGCGGAAAGGTGCTGGCGGGTCAGCTGGCGGGGCGAAGCGAGAAGGTCGCGCTCATAGAAAAATCAGATACGATGTACGGCGGAACGTGCCCGAGCGTCGGCTGCGTACCGACGAAATTCCTTGTAAACCGCGCGGATGAGGCGCGTCTTTTCGCATTCCCTACCTTTGAGGAAAAGGCGGCCTTTTACGCCAAGGCAATAGAGGCGAAAAAGGCGCTGCGCGCAAAGCTCAACGCCAAGATGTTCGCGGCCTTCAGCTCAAACCCAAACATCGACCTCATTACGGGGACGGCGGAGTTTACCGGGCCGCACAGCGTCATTGTAAGGGGCGGAGATTTCACGCGCGAGCTTTCTTCTGACAAAATAATTATTGACACCGGCTCAAAGCCGTTCATTCCTGACATAGAAGGGCTCGCCGCGGCGAAAAAGGTCTACACGAGCACTGAGATGCTTGAGCTTGACAAGCTGCCGCGCGACCTCGTCATTATAGGCGGCGGCAACATCGGGCTTGAGTTCGCCTCTATCTACAGCCGTTTTGGCGCAAACGTGACGGTGCTGCAGGACCTGGCGGAGTTCATGCCAAACGAGGACGCGGAGATAGCCTCCTGCGTCAAGGAGGCGCTTCTTGCCCAGGGAATAAAATTCCATTTTGGCGTGAAGGTGCTGTCGCTGCGCACAACTGGAGAAAAAACAACGGTAGCCTATCTTGCGGACGGCAGAGAATACAGCGCGGCGGCGGACGCGGTGCTGATATCAACGGGGCGCGTCCCAAACACCGACGGGCTTGGGCTTGACGCGGCGGGCGTTGCGCAGACTCCGCGCGGCGCGGTGGCCGTGGACGAAAGGATGCGGACAAACGTCACAGGCGTCTGGGCCATCGGCGACGTCACAGGCGGCGCGCAGTTCACCTATATATCACAGGACGACGCGCGGATAGTATTGTCCGACATGACGGACGGCGTGAGAACCAACGTCGGGCGCAACATCCCTTACAGCGTATTTCTTTCGCCTACTCTGTCGCGCGTAGGCCTCACCGAAAAGGCGGCGCGTGCAAAAAATATAGAGGTCAAAACTGCGACGCTGCTGCCGACGTCGCTTCCGCGCGCGCATGCGATGGAGCGCTACACAGGGATGCTCAAAGCCGTGGTCGATGCAAACAGCGGACTTATTCTCGGCGTTTCGCTCTTCTGCGACGAATCTCACGAAATGATAAACATCGTGACGCTCGCGATGAACGAAAATATCAAATACACCGCTCTGCGTGACATGATATTTACGCACCCTGTAATGAGCGAGGCGATGAACGACCTTTTCGGCGGCGTAAAATAGCACGGCGCAAAACGGGTTGGAGGCTCTTGACAAGCTCTGCTGATTCTTTTAAAATTCCTCTCAATTAAACATGGAGCAGGCGATGTCGGTTTGACCGACGTGGGGCTGGGCTGGGACAACAACCCGGCAGCGTGACTGAAATTCAGGGCCGCGGGACCGTTATTAGACGATCCTGCGGCTCTTTTTATATATTCGGCGGCAGAGACATAGAAATTTAAAGGAGAGTTTTTTATGGAGACCACGGAAAAATATTGCGGACTGACAAATGAAGAGGCGGCGGCTGCGCGCGCGAAATTCGGCGCAAACAGCCTTACGGAGGAAAGGAAAAATTCCCCGCTTATCAAAGTGTTGAAGTTCTTCACGGAGCCGGTCTTCCTGCTGCTCATCGGTGCCGCCTGCATATATTTCTTCCTTGGGGAGCCTCGGGACGGCATACTCATGCTCGTCTTCGTCATCTTCATGGGCGGCATAAACATCTATCAGGAGTGGAAAACGGACAAGACGCTTTCCGCGCTCAAATCGCTCTCTTCGCCCAAAGTGAAACTCATAAGAAACGGCGCCATCATCTCCGTACCGTCGGAGGAGGTCGTACCGGGCGACGTGATGCTGCTTTCGGAGGGAGAGCGCATCTCGGCCGACGCGCGCGTGCTTGAAGCGGACGGCTTTGGCGTGGACGAATCTACGCTTACAGGAGAGGCCGATATAGTATGGAAGGCGCGGCAGGAGACTGGGGCCGACTCTCGCCACTGGCGGACGGACCACTGCTACGCCGGGACAAGCGTAGTAGCTGGGCGCGCCGTAGCCTGCGTGACGGCTACCGGACTTGCAACGGAATACGGAAAAATCGGAAAAGACGTAGCTGACGCTCCCGACCGCCCGACGCCGCTTGAAAGGCAGACGCGAAAGCTTGTCCGCGACTGTTCGATATTCAGCTTCGTCATGCTGCTTTTTGTCATCGCGGCCACATGGCGCACAGGCGCGTCGCTTGTAGAATCGGCGCTTGCCGGCATCACCATAGCGATGGCGACCATACCGGAGGAATTCCCGGTAGTTTTGACGGTCTTTCTTGCGCTCGGCGCGTGGAGGCTTGCGAAACGCAACGCGCTCATTCGGCGCATCCCGTCGGTTGAGACGCTGGGCGCGGTAACGGTGCTATGCGTGGACAAGACAGGCACCCTTACGGAAAACCGCATGACATTAAAAGAACTGACGCCGCTTTTGGGCAACGCGGAAAAACTGCTTGCTGAGACCGCGGCGCTCGCCTCGGAGACAGACCCGTACGATCCGATGGAGCGCGCGATTTTAAAGAAAGCCGCAGAAAGCGGCATCGACGTAAAAAAATTGCAGTCGCACAGGCTCGTGCATGAATACCCCTTCTCGTCGGAGTCGCGCATGATGGCCCATATCTGGGAGATAGACGGCAAAAAATACGCCGCGGCAAAGGGCTCGCCGGAGAATATTTTCAAACTCTGCTCGCTTAGCAAAACGCAGCTTGCGGAGGCGGAGCTTGCACAGCAAAGGCTGGCGGACGCCGGCTGCCGTGTGCTCGCCGTGGCGCGCGCGGAGATGAAAGAGATACCGGACAAGATGACTGACTGCACCCTGTCACTTGTCGGCCTCGCCGCCTTCATAGACCCTCCGCGCGAGAACGTGCCAGCCTCGATAAAGGCCTGCGCCGACGCTGGAGTACGCGTCGTCATGATAACCGGAGACAACAGCTCCACCGCGCACAGGATAGCCCACGAGGTGGGGCTTGGCGAAAGCGAAGAGGAACATGTGATGATAACGGGAGAAGAGCTAGACGCGCTTGACGAAAGTTCTGAAAAATTCAAAGACGTCACTATTTTTTCAAGGATACTTCCTCGCGAGAAGATGCAGATAGTAAAGGCGCTGCGCGCGCGAGGCGAGATAGTCGCCATGACCGGCGACGGTGTGAACGACGCGCCAGCGCTGAAATACGCGGACATAGGCATCGCGATGGGCGGACGCGGCACGGAGGTGGCGCGCGAGGCGGCGGACATGGTGCTGCTTGACGACAACTTCTCCACCATTGTAAGCACCATACGCGACGGCCGGAAAATATACGATAACATCCGCAAGGCTATGGAATATGTGATGGTCATACACTTCCCCATCGCGCTCTCCGCGCTTGCTGCGCCGCTTTTGGGGCTGCCGGTGCTGCTGTCGCCGATACACGTCGTGCTGCTTGAACTGATAATCGACCCCACCTGCTCGATAATATTTGAGGGACAGCCGGCGGAGAAGGACATAATGAAGAGGCCGCCGCGCCCCGTCTCGTCGCCCATCGTAACTCGCGCCATCTTCTGCAAGGCGCTGCTGCAGGGGCTTGCCATATTCGCCGCGGCATTCGGCTCCTACTATCTGCTCCTCGGCCGCGGCGAGGACCACGCGCGTACCTTCTTCCTCTCGGTGCTGGTGCTTTCTAATCTATTCCTCGTCTACGTCAACCGTTCGGAGAAAGATTTCGCCTTTTCAAAGAGTGCCGCCACGGATAAAGTCGCGTGGTTCGTAAACATCGGGATACTTGCGGCACTCATCCTCATGTCCTCGGTAAAACCTATCGCCGCGGCGACAAAGCTGAGCGCGCTTACGTTCTCTGAATTTATCCTCTGCATCGCGGCGGCGGCCGCCGCCACATTATGGTGGGAGGGCGTGAAGTGGATGCGCCGGATCTCGGAGCGGGCATAAATAAATTATCAGAATTATCAGATGAAAAACTATATAATTTTTCTTTTTTAAAAAAATAATAATATAAAGTTGCTAACACGACCCCGTAATGCTATCATTAAACAACTGTATGGAGCAATAGTTGGGAGATGATAAAATGAAAATAGGCAAAATGGTTGCCGTTGTGGATTCGCATACATGCGGAGAGCCTACGAGAATCGTCATCGGAGGCGCTCCGCTCTTTCACGGCGCGACGATGGCGGAGCGCTGGGAGGATTTTAGAAACAATCACAACGATTTCAGGCGTTTCATAATGACGGAGCCAAGGGGACATTCCGATATGTTCGGCGCTATCATGACGCCGCCGGTGAGCGCAGACGCGGATACCGGCGTCATATTCTGCGACTCCGGCGGGAGCGTCTCGATGTGCGGGCACGGCTCCATCGGCCTTGCCTCCGCGATGGTGAATTTGAAGATGGTTCCAGTCTTTGAACCATTTACCAATATCAAGCTCGATACTCCGGCGGGGCCAGTCTCACTTAAGGTCGAAGTGGAAAACGGCGAGGCCGTAAGCGTCACTTTGCAAAATGTTCCAGCCTTTGTCTATGCCTCTGACCTTGAGCTTCATCTTCCGTCTCTCGGCCATTCAATAAAATTCGACATCTGCTTCGGCGGCAGCTTCTTCGCCATCCTGAACGCGGACGACTTCGGCCTGGAGCTGGCCCCCCATGAATGCTCAAAGCTGCTGACGCTAGGCGTTGAGGCGATAGAAGAAGCCAACCGTCAATATTCAGTGCAGCATCCGCTTATCCCTGAGAATAATAAAATACTGCTCGCGGAGTTCGGCCTGCATCGGGAGGGACATGCGGCGCGCAACTGCGTCGTCTTCGGCACCTGCAACCTAGACCGCTCCCCATGCGGCACAGGGACATGCGCGAAGATGGCGCTGCTCGCATCAAGGGGAGAGCTTGCGCCCGGCGAGCGCTTTATTCACGACAGCATCCTTGGAACGACCTTTGAAGGCCATTACGAAAATGGCCCGATGATAGGGACATTCAGTTCTATAATCCCGTTTATAAAGGGCAGCGCGAACATCATCGGCTTCAACTGGCTCATAAGTCATGAGAGCGATCCGCTGCTTCCGGGCTTTCTTCTTCATTGACGAACGTTTTTATTTCGTTTCTATTATTGCCTAACAGCAAAATCCCGGAGCGTCTTGCACTCCGGGATTTTGCCGTTATATCTCCTGCCAGTTCGCCGGGTAGACGAAATAGGCGTATCTTGCGGTGTTTGGCGTCTGGAAGTGTATTTTGCTCCCCTTGGGGATGTAGATTATATCTCCAGGTTTACCCGATATGACGTTTCCGTTTATCTCGATCTCAAGAACGCCGTCAAATACGACGTCGTACTCGTCATAGGTGAGCGTCCACTCAAAGCTTGTATGATCGAGCTCCATGATGCCGCAGCCCATTCGCGGAGCCTCCTTCAGCGTCACCACGTCGCGCAGTTTAACGCCCTGCTCTCCCTGGAAGGGCTCGCATTTTACGGTGTCGCTCTTTATCAGTATGACGCCGCTTGCGTCCACCGTCTTTGAAAATTCGGGAAGCGCTGGCGCGGCCTTCGCGGCCATTCCCTGCACAACCTCGGTCACTATTTGGCGCAGCAGCTCTTCGCTTACGTTGATGCCCATAGCCTTAGCCTCCGTGCTACGCCTTGGCGTCCTGTATCTTGGAGAGCAGCATCGGGGCGAGGAAATTTGCCAGGATGACCGCCGTGACGCCGGCCACCAGTTTTCCAACGACTACAGGGAAGATCATGTCGGGATTTGCGCCGGCTGTGAATCCAAGGTGGTCGCCGAAGACGAACGCCGCCGATACGGTGAAGGCCACGTTGAGCAGCTTGCCCTTCGGGTTCATCTTGTCAAAGAGGTTGAACATCGCAATGTTGTTCGCAAGGTTGGCGACCATGCCCGCCGCGGCGTCCTCGTTCATTCCGAGGTGTTCGCCGACCTTTTCAAGCGCCTTGCCGAAGGTGCGCGTTATCCATTTCACCATCGGAAAGGCTCCGATGAGCACCGTCGCTATCTGTCCGCAGACAAGAAGCCCGGATTCAAGCGGAACGAGGCCGCCCTTTTCCTCCGGCTCCACCATCAGGTCAAAGAGCGGGAATTTTATGCCGGTCTGATACTCAAAGACAGCGATCGCCGTAACGACGGTGATGATTATCGTCACCGCGGTGCCGAAGATGTTGAATCCGTTTATCATCTTCTGCGGGATGAACCACAGCCCGATGCAGATAAGCCCCGCTATGATGATGACCGGTATCAGGTTGACCAGTATCGTGGCGAGGCTGATCTTGTAGGGCGTCATGTTCATGAGCAGGCCGCCCACGATGCAGCCTATCGGGATAGTAACGAGGCCGGCCAGCACGCCCGCGCCGAGGTATGGGCGGTCTTTGACGCTGATGATGGAAAGCGCTACGGGGATGGTGAAGACGACCGTCGGCCCCATCATCGTGCCGAGGATAAGCCCCGCGAAGTTGCCTATCGACGGATCGGCCGCCATCTTCATGGCAAGCGGATAACCGCCCATGTCACAGGCAAGCAGCGTCGTCGCAAACATCGAGGCGTCGGCGCCGACAAGCCCGTATACAGGCACTATGAAGGGCTTGAGTATTATGGCAAGCACGGGGGCGGCGGCTACTACGCCCGCCATCGCTATGGCGAGCGGCCCCATTGCGTTGAAGCCGTTGTCAAACTCTTCACCGTAGCCGAGCTTGTTGCCGCGTATTTTGTCGATTGCGCCTACCAGCATGAATATCATCATTATGAATAGTATGACGGAGTTGATGGAGACGCCCGTCATCCATTCATGGAAGCTCGTCGTAAACACCTGTGTGTTTGCGAGGTTTTTTAACAGTTCGTCAAACATTTATATACCCTCTTTCTTTTTATATTTCTCTTTTAGATGAGCTTCTCAAAAAGCTGCGGCGACGGTTTTGGGATGACCGCAACGTTTACCAAAAGCTGCTGTTCTTTTTCGGCGGCCTCTACCGCGGCGCGAACGGAGCCTACGTCGCCCGTGAGCGTCACAAAGCCTTTGCCGCCTATTGCGTATCCGGTGCGTATCTCAATGAGCGTTACGTTTGCCGCCTTCACCGCCACATCGGCCGCCATTATCGCCGCCGCTACGGAGAAGTATTCAAGCACTCCGAGCGCGCCTGTGAGCGCCGGCTTCGTCGTCATCATGATGGCCGGACATATCTGAGGGTCGATGTTTGGTATAAAAAGGCTGTCTACAAGATACTGTCCGGCGCACTGGACGCCGCTGTTCAAAGAGGCGCGCACCGCGCCGACCGAGCCGTGGACTATCGCTATATATTTGCCCGGGCAGATTGTCGCCGCGTGGATCAGCTCTACGTTCGCCGCCTTGACCATAGCGTCCGCCGTCTCTATGCCGGCGGCTATGCTCGAAAGCTCCGTCATTGCTATCGCGTTTCCCATTTCACTTCACCCCGCCTCTTATGCGCGCGCCCTGCGCGTCTACCTCAGTCACGATGCCTGCTATGCTTGCCGCCACGTTCGACGAAAGCCCCTCCGCCGCGCGCGCTATCAGCTCGCCGCATTCCACGCGCTGCCCCGCTTTGACGACCGGTTCCGCCGGACGGCCAATACCCTGTTTGAACGGGATATAGACCGCAGATGGCGTATATTCCACACAGTTTCGCGCGTGCCGGAAATAATATTTCAAAAGGTCAAGCCTTGCTGCGAGCCTGTCGGTAGGAACGAGCCTCTGATTGAACGAGGCGCGCGCCTCTGGATGCGGGTCTGGCCTCTGGTCGAGCCCGCGCGCCCGCAGCACGCCTTTGAAATATTCGTTGACGCGGCGAGGCGAAAGGTTCATCGGGCAGGAGAAGAGTTCGCAGAGGCCGCAGCCGCAGCAGTTCAGCGCGTCTCCGAAGGCTCTTACAAATTCTTCGTCCGTCTTTATCTGCCCTTCGCACCACAGGCCGCGCATCACCTTATGAGGCTCCATCTCGTGCCCGATAAGCCAGCGGGGACAGAGGTCTGTGCAATAGCGGCACTGGATGCAGGCGCTGCGCGACTGGAGGCGTATGCGCGCGAATGGAACGCGCGAACGTTTTATAAGATAGTGGTCCTCCGGCAGCACCAAAATATTGCCGGTGGTCTTCGTAACGACGGCGTCGTCTAGCTCCTGTTGTCCGCTTATCGTAAGGCCCATCATCGGGCCGCCGTTTATCACCGCGTAGTTCGTGATTTGAGGCGCGGCCTGAGCAACGCATTCCCGAAATGAGGCGCCTATCGGGACGTTGAGCATTATCGGCTCCTTCACCTCTCCCGTGACGGAAAGAAACTTCCGCGTCACGGCGTCGCCGTTTATCGCGCAAAAGAGGCTGCGCAGCGTGCCTACGTTATCAACCACGCAGCCTACGTCAAGCGGCAGGCCGCGCGCGGGAACAGAGCGGCCGGTGGCGCAATAGACGAGCACCTGTTCGTCGCCCGCCGGGTAAAAAGAGGGCAGGAGGAGAAACTCCACCTCCGCCGCAAGTTCGTCAAAGGCGCGGCGCATGGAGGCGATCTCCTCCGTATATTTTTTCTTTGTGGCAAAGACGACGCGCTTTGCGCCCACCTGAGCTGCGGCGGCGAGAGTTCCCGCCGCTATCTCGTTTGGGAAGGCGCGCATCAGAAATTTATCCGTCTCTATGAGCGGTTCGCATTCGGCGGCGTTCACAATGAAACACTCGGCCTTTGCTTTCAGCTTCGCCCATGTCGGAAAACCCGCGCCGCCTTCGCCGACCACGCCGGCCTTAAAGAGCGCCTCTATGATGTCCATCTGAGCCTCAGGCCTTTTTCTGCAAATCGTAGCTGTCAACGATAGCGGTCACTGTCGCGTCCACAGGCACGGCGTTGTTTTCCACCGCGGTGCGCGCGGAGCTGCCGCTAACGACCAGGACCGTTTCGCCAAAGCCCGCGCCTATCATGTCGGCCGCGACTATTGGCGCGCCGTCGTCTTCGCCGGTGCTTACATCTATACACTGCACGATGAGAAGCGTGAGCGCGTTGAGTTTTGCGTCCTTGCGCGTAGCCCATATATTGCCGATGACTCTCGCCACTTTCATGCGCGCACCTCCCTTACACGCGCACGAAAACTATGCCCTGCGACTGGGCGTATTCTTTTGCTAGGTCGGTTACAATGGCGCGAAGCGGTATCAGCAGGCGCGACGCGCCCGCGGCTCTCGCTCCCGCTGCGTCTTTTTCCGTTATGACGCGCTTGTCGAGCGTTAGCTCTTTTTCAGCTTTTCGTATTTTTTCCGCGGGCGCCGCCTCAGCGGCTGACGTCTGGCATGTGGGGCAGCTCTGCCATTTTGGGAAGCCCTCCTCGCCAAGCAGAGCGGGAAGCATCTGCGCGTAGGGAAGAACGGCTGCGCCGGCCCTTTGGAGAAGTTCAAGCTTGCCCAGCAGCATCTCGTAGTAGGCGCGCGGCGCGGTCGAAAGGTAATCGAAAAGTTCTACCGTCTCCTTGACGATGAAGACCTTTTTTCCGAGCAAGATGGCGCGCACCGCGGTATCTGTATAGGCGTCGTCCCAGCAGGCATCAGCTATTTTCGCAAGGTCGCTTACACCCATTGAAAAAAGGACGACGGTGGAACAGCTTTCGATATCGTCCACGTAATGCTTCGACAACGAGCTCTCGACCTCAAAACGCTCCAAGAGGGCTGGCGCGCTTCTAAGCTCCTGACAGAGCGCGCAGTCTTCCTGAGCCGCGACAAGAAGCCGCGGCTTTTTTGAGGCGGCCGCGGCGCTTGCGGCTTCGCCTTTGTTCACTTTATCGTTGACGCGATTTATTATTTCAAGCACGAGGTCGTCATAGTTCATGCACACTTACCTCCTTCTTTAGCAGTTCATTGCAATGCCGGCGGGCGTTACCAAAAGCGGATCCTCCGGCTTTACCGTCTCTATGCCGGTCACCTTTTTAAAGATCTCTTCGATGCCGGAGAGGCAGCTTGTGCCGCCGCACAGGTAGATGGTATCCGCCTCGCTTTTGTCTATATTGCGGTCTACGATGGTCGCCATTTTTTCTATTACCGGACGCACTATCGGAAGTATCTCCGCGTGGCGCGCGTAGTCCTGCTTTATGGCCTCCGCCTCCGGGAACTTTATGTGATAGTTGCCTGCGATGACCAGCGAAAGGTGCGTCCCCCCGGTGGGCTCGTCGTAGATGCGCGTGACGGCGCCGTCCTTAAAGAGCGCAAGCCCCGTAGTCCCGCCGCCTATGTCCACTACGACGCCGTTTTCTATTTGATAGACGGAGTTAGCCGCCGTCGGTTCGTCAAGTATCCGCGTCACCTCGAAGCCCGCGCCCTCCGCGATGTACTGGTGCGTGCGCGCGCTGCTTTCAGTGCCGGCCGGCATCGCTATCGCGCAGTTGGCTAGCTCTTTTCCAAGGCGCGCTTCAAGCTTCGCCTTAAGGCGGCGCACTATCTCAAGAGCGCCGTGGTAATCGACGACGACTCCGTCCTTTAGCACATCCGCCGCCTCTTTTTCACAGGCGACTGGATTGTTCTCCGCGTCAAGCACGACGAGGACGATATAGGCGGTGCCCAAGTCTAATCCGACCTTAAGTTTTTCCCCTACTGGGGAGAAGGTCTCTCGTTCCGAAGCGGCGACACGCGCCATATAGCCGTTTACGCGCGAAAGATCCATCATAGGATAGGCTCCTGCCTGACGATGCGGCCCAGCGTGAAGCCCTGGACGTCCGCCGCGTTTGCCTCATCGAAGTCGATGTGCATCCGGTAGCTGAATTTATCGCTGACACGCAGCACTACATCCTGGAGCATTATCGGCCTGTCGGTGAAGAGCTGGACGCTTACCTTCTCTCCGTTTTTGAAGCCGAGGCTTTCTGCCGTGCCAAGCGGCACGTGTATGTGGCGTTTTGCTATTATTACGCCCTGCGGTATAGTTACAGCTCCGCACGGGCCTTCGATTGTGATTCGCCCGGTGCCGTCAAGATGGCCCGATTCTCTTATGGGGGCCGCGACGCCCAGCGCTATCGCGTCGCTCTTTGAAAGCTCCACCTGCGTCTGCGTGCGAAACGGCCCAAGCACCGCTATCTTTTCCATGCGGCCCTTTGGCGAGATGAGCGTCACCCGCTCTTCGGAAAGATATTGCCCCGGCTGAGAGAGCGGCCTTTTCGGCGACAGATCTCCCTCTTTTTTGCCAAAGAGCATCTCCCAGTCGGCGCGCGAAAGATGAACGTGCCTCGCGGAGACCTCCACCTCGACGATGCCGGCAAGCTGCAAAGCCTCTATGACGCGTTCCGTGACGCGCGCCGTCATTTCGTTTACAGGGCCGCTCATAGTTTATGCTCCTCGATATAGAGGCACATCATTATATGGAGCGCGCTTGAAAGACGGTTGAAGACCTCAAGTATGTCCTGGCGTTCGTAACGTCCGCCGTCCTTAAACGCGGAGACCGCGGCTACCTCGGCCTCGCGCGCCGCCGCGCGCAGCCTGTTGATGAGGGCGTAGGCAAGCCCCATCTTGTAGTCCGGCAGACGCATGTACTTCACATGGTAAAACTTCATCGGGTCGTGCGAACGTTCGCGCAGCTCTTCCGGCGTCAGTCCCAGTATCGTTGTTACACGCAGCGTATCGGCCATCGCGTCGCTTCGCATTACTTCGCGCAGCACGGAGAGCAGCTCTTCCATCTGAGCTATGACGGCGTCGTTTCCGGGGCGTTCGGAAAGCAGCGCCTGATATTCGACTATCATCGCCTGCAACGTGTCGAGCTTTCCGCGAAAGGCTATGCGCGGATGGTTTTTCACCACCAGCATGTCGCCTTCAAGCTGCGTCATGTACTCCGGCTTTTGCATGTAGAGCGCCCCCGTTTCAAAATCTCTGTATTTGGCGCGCGCCTGAGGAACGCCGCCGCCGTCTTCGCCATGCCCGCAGCAGCACGCCTCCGTCTTGGAGACGGCCGCAGGCGCCGCGCCCTTCATTATTTTTATCTTTCTTTGCTGAAGATATTCGCGCCCCGCCGGAGAGAGGATATTTCCCTCAGGGATATAATAGGCTTCCGGTTCGCTGCGGCGAAGTTCATCCCTCAGCATTGTTTCGGTTATGACTCTCAAAAGGGATCATCTCCTCTTGCGCCTCGTCCGGCGTTATCCGAATGAGGCGCGGTGTTGGTCACTCGCTGCGGCAAATGGTGCTGCGCCGCGCTACTTTTTCAGCGTCGGCAGTATGTAGTCGACCTCCGCCGCCGGACGCGGTATGACATGGACGGAAAGAAGTTCTCCGACGCGCTCGGCCGCGGCCGCTCCAGCGTCCGTCGCAGCCTTCACCGCTCCCACGTCGCCGCGCACCATTACCGTCACAAGGCCTCCGCCTACAAAGACATCTCCTATAAGATTTACGTTAGCCGCCTTTACCATCGCGTCCGCCGCCTCTATAGCCGAGACAAGTCCGCGTGTTTCAATCATTCCAAGCGCCTGCTGGTCTGCCATTTTAGCCACTCCTTTGATCCGCGCCCCGGGACTTCCTCCCGGGGCCGGTGATATATTTCAGTCTGTGTGAAACCGTCCTCTGTAACGCGGGCTGCCGCTGTGACGCGCAAAGCTCGCGGCAAGCGGCACCGCTTCCGCTCGTAAGTTTATTCCTGTACGGATTTGGGAAGGTTCAGCGAAGGAAGCAGATAGTCCACTTCGTCCGCCGGGCGCGGTATGACGTGCACGGAAAGAAGTTCCCCGACGCGCTCCGCCGCGGCCGCTCCCGCGTCCGTCGCAGCCTTCACCGCTCCCACGTCGCCGCGCACCATTACCGTCACAAGGCCTCCGCCTACCTGCACTTTACCGATGAGGTTGACGTTAGCCGCCTTTACCATCGCGTCCGCCGCCTCTATAGCGGGAACGAGTCCCTTTGTCTCTATCATTCCAAGCGCCTGCTGATTCATCTTTTTTTCCTCCTGTATGCTGTCGTTTTAGATTTTTTGCTATACGTTTTGAAGCCTTTTTAATATCTCCGCCACCACCGCGTTCACATCCACATCGGAGATAGCCTGCGAGTCGAGGCCCGTCTCGCAGATGCCGTCCGGGCACTGCGGCATCGAGGCCTTTATCTCCGCGAGTGTCTTTAGCGGATATGCTACGAAGCGTTTGTTGATAAGGTTGAGCGGCCCGACGTTGTCCGACGTGGAGCTGCCGCCCTCGGCTCCGCAGCCAAGAGTGAGCGCCGGCACAAGGCCCGTCGTAGCGCCTATGCCGCCGAGCGAGCTTCCGGTGTTGACGATGATGCGCGTCGCCGGGATGCGCTTTGAGAAGTAATTTATTATCTCCTCGTCCTGCGTGTGGATGGAGAAGGTGTGCCCCGCTCCCTCGTAGTGCAGGATCTCCTGGCTTTTTTCACAGACCTGTTTGTAATCGGGCGCGGTGAAGAAGGCCAGTATCGGCGCGAGCTTTTCGTTCGAGTACGGATGTCCGTAGCCTATGCCGTCCTCGGCGGCTACTATTATCTTCGCCGTGTCCGGTATTTGGATGTCGGCCAGCCCCGCTATGACCTGCGCGTTTTTGCCTACGATCGCCGGGTTCATCGTGCCGTTTGCGCGCAGGATGAATTTTCCCAGCTTTTCGCGCTCGGCGTCGTCTAAGAAGTAGCAGCCCTGCCGCTGCATCTCCGCTTTCACTTCCGCGGCGTAGTCGTCGCAGCAGATAACGGACTGCTCCGAAGCGCAAATCGTGCCGTTGTCAAAGGTCTTGGAGATGACTATCTGCGCCACGGCCTCTTTTAAATCGGCGGAACGCTCGATGAACGCGGGGCCGTTGCCGGGGCCTACGCCTATCGCGGGCGTTCCCGACGAGTAGGCGGCGCGTACCATGGCAGAGCCTCCGGTGGCCAGTATCAGAGCTACGTCGGTGTGGCGCATAAGCGAGTCGGTAGCCTGCATCGTCGGTATCGAGATGCAGCCGACGAGATTTTCGTTGCCGCCCGCTTCTAATATCGCCTGACGAATGACCTTCACAGATTCCAAAATACATCTCTTCGCCTGCGGGTGCGGCGAAAAAACTATCGCGTTGCCCGCCTTGATCGCGATGAGCGATTTATAGAAGGTGGTCGACGTCGGGTTCGTCGAAGGGATGATGCCAGCTATGACTCCAAGCGGCACCGCTATTGTGCGCACTCTCTTCTCTGGGTCCCAGTCTATTACGCCCACGGTCTTTAAATTTCTTATATATTCATAGACCGCGCGGCTGCCGAATACGTTCTTTATCTTTTTGTCCGCGGGATTGCCGAAGCCCGTCTCCTCCCACGCCATGATGCCAAGACGCTCCGCGTTGCGGACGCCGGCGTTCGCTATGGATTTCGTCAGTCTGTCGACAAATTCCTGACTTTTGCCGGCGAGCTCCACCTGCGCCGCGTTCGCTTCGGCGACAAGCTGCCGCACCTCCTGGACGGACAGAAGATCTTTATCAAAGAGCTGCATGTTATCTCTCCTGTTCTCTCATAATCGCCGCTATGAGCCTCTGTTTTCCGGCCTTTCTTATTTTTTCCGCGCTAAAACCTTCAATGCGGGAGGATAACGCAAGCGTCCGCAGCTCTTTCAGCGTCATCGACGAAAGTTTCTGCTCCATCTCCGCCTCTTCGCGCCGAAGTTCTTTTTCTAGCTCGGCCATCGGCTCCGTTTCCGCGCTGTACGCGCGAGGCTCTTCTTTTGCCGCATTTTGCGGGACATTTTCTTCGGCCTTCACTTCGGCCTTCATAGGAAGCGACGAATTATCGGCGCTTCCGGGCGAAAGCACCGCCGGCTTTTTTTCTTCCGCGCGCTGCTTTTGAGTTTCTGATATTTTTTCCGGCGCGGGAACTTCCGGCGCGGCCTTCGTATCGCGCGCTTTCCACACCGGCGCTTCGCCAAGAGGAGAACGGGGCATAGCGGAGAGCAAAAACGCCGTCTGCTGCGCTGGACGCGGAATGACAGATGAAGAAAGCAGCTTGTCACCAAGCGCCGCCGATACCGCGGAAAGTGCGGCGCTCACCGCGCCCACTCCGCCCGTAATGAATACGGAACAGAGGCCGCCGCCGTCTTTTGACGCGCAGAGCAGAGAGACTTCCGCCGCCTTCAGCGCCGTATCAAGCCCGCAGACGGCAGGAACGTATCCGCGAAACTCCATCATGCCGAGCGCCTTCATCTATCAGACCTTCGGGTTTTCCGCCACGTATTCGACCGCCGCGGCAAAGGCTTCACAGGCCGCCTTACAGGCCGACTGGCTTCCGGTGAGCAGTCCTCCGCCGTAGTTCGTTTCGCTGGGCGGCGCGTAGAAGACGCATATTTTAACGTCCGCCGCTTTGATGGCGGCGTCAAGTCCGTAGACCGCTTCAAGCGGCGGCGCTATGAGGTAGGCCAGCGGCTCTCCCTCGGCGATGCCGGCCGCCTTTGAAAGGTACGATCCGGTGCGCGAGATGCAGAAGGCGTAATAGGGCACCGAGTCGTCGTCGTTTGCGGAGACGAAATGAGCCACGTTTTCCACCATGTTGACGGCGGCGGCAAGTCCGCTTTTTACTTCGGCGGGGTTTGGCCCGGCCAGTATTCCGATTATCTCTCCCGCGTACTTAGTCGTCGCGTTGCCCGCGCCGCCGTAGAAGCTCTTCGCGTAGACCACCTCTACTTCAGCGGCCTTCGTCGCTTCGTCCAGCGCCGTGTAGGTGACGTCGTCTGAGTCCGCCGTGATGAGCGCGAGCGACCGCATCCCGGGCGAGAGTCCCAGGTCTTTAGCCAGGGAGGGGTCGACGTTGGGGATTATCTTTGTTGCAAGTACGTTAGCTTTTAAGGGATCTCTTTTCATGAGCCGTGCCTCCTGTTATAGTTTTAAATCTGTGCCGCTGGCTTTTTTCTCCAGCATTATCTTTATCACTTCGGCGATGTGCGCTCCCGCCTCCACAGGCGGCGTTCCGTCTTTGTGGATGTTGGATATGACCGTGCGCCGCGCCTCCGGCATCCCCACCGTTCCTTTGTAGGTGATGTAGGCCGACATCGAGCCCGCCGTTATGAGGCCTGGCCGTTCGCCGATGAGGTCGCAGGTGACTGTGGCGCCAGTAAGTTCCGTCACTTCGTCTTCGAGCGCGACGCGCCCGTATTCAACGAAGAACGGAGTGCCTACATCGATGCCGTAGCTTTGCAGTCCCTGTAAAAGCGCGGGAAGCAGGTCTGCGATGTTTTCCGTGACGGCGGCGGAGCTTAATCCGTCAGATACAAAAACTTCGACGGTGGGGTTCTTTTTACATTTTTCCTTCACCATCTGCGCGCCCTCCGGGCTGAGCTGGCGGCCCAGGTCAGGGCGCGTCAGGTATTCATCCTTTGAATTGCACTTTGAGCGCACGACGAAGAGCTTCATTTTTTCCACAAACTCAAGGTCGACCGCGGAAAATACGGCGTCCTGAGCGGCGGAATGAGCTGCGCGAAATTCTAGCATCGGCAGCGTCTTGTAGCGCGCGCCAGCCCGTCCTATGCCAAGGCGCGCCGGGGCAAACTGCTTTAATTCGTAAAATTCCTCTTTATGCTTCGGGTTCTCCACAAGGTACTGTTTTTTTATGTCAAATGTCGTCACGTCCGGCACGAATCCGTCGTCCACCTTTGTGATCGTTTCGGTGGTCATGCCGTCGGAATTTTTCGTGATCTCCTTAAGCACCGCTTCGCCTGGCGCGCCGGAGGCGGCCTGCCCAAGGTTCATCTCCTGTAGCACCTGTTCGATTATCGTTTTGAGCTGATTTTGATCCATCATTTCAGAAGCCTCCTACTTATCCAGGAATACCGACGCGTCGCCGGCAAGCGGGGTGAGGAATCCCTTATCGTTAAGGAAGCCCATCTTCTGCATCCATTCCTCGAAGGGCTTTATGGGGCGGAGGCCGAAGATCTCGCGCAGCGTCTGCGCTTCGTGATAGCCGGTGCACTGGTACATGAGCATACAGTCGTCGCCCTGCGGCACGCCCATGATGTAATTGCATCCCGCGGCGACAAGCAGCGTGGCCAGGTTTTCAATGTCGTTCTGGTCCGCCTTCATGTGGTTCGTGTAGCAGGCGTCGCAGCCCATCGGTATTCCGGTGAGCTTGCCCATGAAGTGGTCTTCGAGTCCCGCGCGCGTCACCTGCTTTGAGTCGTAAAGATACTCGGGGCCGATGAAGCCGACGACGGTGTTCACGAGGAACGGATGATACCTCTTGGCAAAGCCGTAGCAGCGGGCCTCCATCGTGAGCTGGTCCCAGCCGTTGTGCGCGTTTGAGGAAAGAGCAGAGCCCTGTCCCGTCTCGAAGTACATGACGTTCGGGCCGGTCGAGGTGCCGTGATGCAGCATCATTTCGTATCCCTCGTCGAGCATCGCGGCTGTCAGTCCGAAGGCCTCGTTGCCTTTCTGGGAGCCGGCCACAGATTGGAACATGAGGTCGATGGGCGCGTTGAATTTGCGCACGGCCTCCGTCTGCGTCGTAACGTGCGCGAGGACGCATATCTGCGTCGGCACCTGCCACTTGTTTTTAAATTCGTCGAACATCTTGAGGATGCGCGCCACTGATTCAACGCTGTCGTCGACGGGGTTCAGTCCGAGCACCGCGTCTCCGCAGCCGAGGCTGAATCCCTCCATCAGGGAGGCCGCTATGCCCTTCGGGTCGTCGACCGTGTTGTTGGGCTGCAAGCGCGACGAGAATGTGCCGGGAAGCCCTATCGTCGTGTTGCAGTGCGCCGTAACAGGTATCTTCTTCGCGCAGTAGATGAGGTCCAGATTGCTCATCAGCTTGCAGACCGCGGCTATCATCTCCGCCGTCAGCCCGCGCGACGCGCGGCGGATCATCTCCGTCGTCGTCTCCTCTTCAAGCAGCCATTCGCGGAACTCGCCCACAGTCTGGTTCTTGTGTTCGTTGTAGATCTGCTCGTTAACGTCGTCCTGAATGATGCGCGTCACTTCGTCCTGTTCGTAGGGGACGGCGGGGCTGTTGCGCAGCTCCGCAAGCGTCACTTGAGCAAGCACCGCTTTTGCGGCGACGCGTTCCTCCGCGCTCTCAGCCGCGACGCCCGCAAGTTTGTCGCCCGATTTTTCTTCGTTCGCCTTGGCCATCAGTTCCCTTACAGACTTAAATTCGTAAGTGTGGCCGAAAAGTTGTGTCTTGAGCTTCATGCAGTTATCACCTCTCCATATTTTGATTGCCGTAAATATTCCAAGCTCGCTTTACGAGTTGAAAATGAGCGTCTTGATGACTACCGGCAGCACATGGCCGCCATATACCGGTTCTCCTATGTCGATGTAGTCTCCGTTTCCCGCGTGTATCCCGTCTATGCAAATGACGGGCTTTTTATGCTCGAGCTTTACGTTGAGCGAATGGCCCAGCGCTTTGCCTACGTCGCACTCGACGACCACTATTAGCGGATAGGGCCCTTCGATGATCGGGGCGGCGCCGCTTATGAGAGCGTCGGCCAGCTGCTGTATCGAATCGAAGGAGCGAAATTTTTCACCGGTGAGCGAGATTGCTATGCGCTCCTGATGGCCGTTCGGCGCGTATATGGGCATCTGAAAGGCAAGAGATTTTTCGACGCCCGCCGCCGTCGCCTCGTCCGGCTCCGCCACGCGCAGCACCGGTATGTTTTTTATCGGGAGCTGCCCCGCGGCGTAAGAGATGGTGCTGCCGCTTATCTCCGTAGTACAGGTGCCCGCTCCCACCACCGTCGCGCGAATAGTCTCATAGGGGGTGTAAAAATTGATCCCAGCAAAGGCTGGATGATTTTTTATCTGATAGCCCAGAATGACGCCGATGTCGCCGTATCTGAACGGATCGGCCTGCGATACGTTGTAGATGAAGTCCGCAACGCCTCCGGAGAAGGTGAGGCCCGATAGCTTCGGCAGCCCTGCGGGAAGTCCGCGCCCCGCGTTCGTATAGAGCGCTTTGCAGGCGTCGGAGGCGGGAAGAAGCCCCACGCCTTCGGCAAGCAGCCCAGCCATTATTTTGCAGAGCTTCGTAAGCGTCGCAACGTCGGCGCTCGCTCCGGCGCTCACCTCAAGGCCGAAATCGTGCGCCAGCTTTTCTATTTTTGGATAGACGTAGCTTATGCGGCCGTTGTCCACCTTTACGAGCCTGCCCCCGATGTCGAGGCAGGTGACGCCGCGCAGGTTTCCCTTTTCATAGACCGCTATGTTGCTCGTGCCGCCGCCCACGTCGATGTTTGCCACTACGGCGCGCCGCTCTTCCGATATTTTGTCCGTTCCCGCGCCGCGCGCCGAAAGCACCGATTCAAGGTCGGGGCCGGCAGTCGCCACGACAAACTCTCCGCACATATCCGAGAGCGCCGAGAGCAGTTGATTTGCGTTCTTTTTGCGCGCCGTTTCTCCCGTGATTATTATTGCGCCCGTGTTTACCAGCGCTGGCGCCATGTTCGCGCTGCGGTATTCGTCGGTCACTATCTTTTTTACGCCCTCCGCGTCTATCTCGGTCGGAGAAAGAAGCGGCGTGAAGTAAATGGGGCTTCTGTAGAAGACCTCTTTGCCGACGATGGCGATACGCGGCGCAGTGTAGCTGCTGGCGCGGTTTTCTATTATTATTTTGCTGAAGATGAGCTGCGTAGTGGATGTGCCGACGTCGATGCCGACGCTTGTTATGATCTCTCCTCCCATTTCAGCTCACCTTTCTTTCGGAAAACGTATCTATGTAATCGACAAATTCCTGAACGCCAGTCCCTTTGTAAGCGCTGGTGACAAATATCTTTGTAACTCCGGCGCGTTCGAGGCGCCTTTTCGCCTCTTCTATCTGCTCCGGCGCGGCCGCGTCCGCCTTTGTCACGACACCTATGACTGGCTTTGCGAACATCGAGGCGAACGACGGAGGAAAGTAGCTGACTTGAGCCGTCGCGCTTTGCAGCAGGACGATGACGTTCGCCTCAGAGGCGGCGACCGCGAGGCTGCCGCGCAGACGCCCGCGTTCAAGATATTCGCCCGGCGTATCTATGACCATGCCGCCCGCCACCTCTATGGTCTGCGTCTTGCGGTAGCGCAGCTCGTCGCGAAGGATGGCCTGCGTAAGCGTCGTCTTGCCCGCGGCGGAGGCTCCTATGAAGATGAGGCGCGGCGCACGTTTTGATCTTGCTTCGATCATTGTTATGTCCTCGTCATCTGGGCCGGCGTAAAACCCATGACGTCGCACAGCACCGACATGACGTCGCGCATCGCGGCCTCTACCGCCGCCACCTCGCCTGTTATCAGCAGCGAGCCGTTGAAGCGGTCGACGTATCCTATCTGGACGTTTGCCGCCTTTGAGGCTATGTCCGCCGCTATCATCGCGCCCTCGCTCGGCGTTATCGTGAATATGCCGATGGAGCCTCCGTTGTCAAAGAGGCCGAGCTTGCCGTAGAGCTCGGGCACTGGGCGCGCGATGACATGCGCAAGCGTGACCTGTTTCCCAGGTACGAACTCCTGTATTATTCGCTCTTTGCCGTCAAGTTCTCTCATTTTTATTGCGGCTACGGCAGCTTGCCGTTGTAGGCGTTCTCAAAGACGCGCTCGACGTCCTCTTTGGTGCAGGGCTGCGGCGTCGTCGCAAGGCAGCCGTCGGCCATAGCGTCGCGCACCATCTCCGGCAGCAGCTTATAAAAGGCGCTTTCCGTGACGCCGGCCGCGCGTATCGTTTGCGGTATGTCCATCTTTTTTTCCCACGAGCGTATCGTTCGGATGACGTTGAGCGCGCTCTGGCGCACGCTTGAGGTCGATATGTCGCAGAGATAGGCTATCTTCGCGTAGCGTTTGGCCGTCGCCGTAAGCGACGTCGAGCAGCCGGCGTTGAAGCTCATCACGTACGGCAGCAGGATGGCGTTAGCGCGTCCGTGAGCTATGTGGAACTTTGCCCCAAGCGTATGAGCCATCGCGTGATTGAGGCCCAGCCCCGCGTTTGAGAAGGCTATGCCCGCCATGCAGGAGGCGTTGTGCACGCGCTGGCGCGCCGCGTAATCGTCTGGATGCTGGTAGACGGTCAGCAGATGATGATAGATGAGCTTGATGGCCTTCTCCGCCATCGCGTCCGTGAAGTCGGTGCGTTCTGTGGAGACGAAGGCCTCTATCGCATGAGTCAGCACGTCGAGGCCGGCGTCGGCGGTCACCTTCGGCGGCACGCTCATGACCAGCTCCGCGTTGAGTACGGCGGAGGTGGGCAGAAGGCTCTCCTCCACCATCGGGTATTTCACATTTTTTTTGTGGTCCGTTATTACGGCAAAACGGCTCACCTCAGAGCCCGTGCCGCTCGTAGTCGGTATGGCGGTAAAGGGAGACGGCGGTATTTTTCCCTGCCTGTGCGCGAAATAGACTATCGCCTTCGCCGCGTCTATCGGAGAGCCGCCGCCAAGCACCACTACGTGGTCGGGCTGGAACTCTATGATGCGCGCCATGCCCGCCGCCACCGTCTCTATATCAGGGTCGCTCTGAACGTCGGAGAATACGGTGTACTGTATATTTTCATCGTCCAGAAAATTAGTCACATAGCCTATTTTTCCGCTTGATACCATGAACGGGTCTGTCACGACAAAAACTTTCTGCGCGCCGCAGAGCGCGGAGGCGAGCGCGTCTTTGCCCATATATATAGTTGTGATCGAAGAAAATTTTTCCATAACCGCCCTCCTCAGAGACTTCGTTTATTTCTTTTTGTCCGTGGTTTATGCTTTATCCATGCAATTAAAAGTATAAAAACTGCGCGAAAGCGCGCCACAGCCTATCTACACAGCGGAAGCTCGGCAAAACTTACGCGCTATGCTAGGTATTTTCCGCGCGGCGCGCTTTCGTTATAAATTTTTTCAGTTGAATTTTTGGCGGCTGGTGGGTACAATCCATTATTGAACGGGCTTCATTGCACAATTTGACGCGGGGCGCGCCCCGTCTGCGGGGAATTATTATGATAGAGATAAAAAATTTTGGGCCGGAGCTTTTATACGGCAGCGACACGCTGATGCTTGGCGGAAGCGAAAGAAAGACGGCGAGCTTCCGCAGGACTATTGAGATGTGGCCTGACGCCTATCCCGATACGGCGCTTGTCGTCTTCGACTATTCCGGCAAGCTCTATGAAAGCTGCGCGGCAAACGCGGTGCTCGCGGACCTTTCAAGCGAAAACTCCGTAATGCCGGATATAATAGAGCCGTTCGTCACAAGCGAACGCTTCGGCGCGACCAGCGCGGGCATCGCGCGCGTAATACGCCACTCCGTCTATGAAGAGATACGCTCGCGCGACGCTAACGACAAATTTTTCGACGACTTGGGCAAACTTTCTACGGAAAGAATGTTCACCTACATGCTGGAGACGGAAAAAAACGTTCTGAAAAACATGGCGGCAGCAAGGACAGACGAAGGCGGCGCGCTGCTTTCCACGATAGCCTCGCACAACCTGTGGCCTATCTTCTGCCGTCAGCACCAGTATATAGAAACTCTGATGACGAAGACGATAGGCGGCGAGACGGACGCTCTGCCTGTAAAGTACAGGCTGCGTGAGATGGAGGCGGCTCACGGCGCTTTGACGCGGGAGTTCGCGCTCTCAAAATACATCATGGAGCGAGAGCTGCGCTTTCAGAAGAGGGGCGACCGTGAGGAGCTTGTCCCCTTTGCCGACCTGCTTTTGACAAACGGAGACAACACGAACACGCAGCGCTGCATCAAGATGCAGGCAGACGCGAATACATCGAACTTCCGCGCGCTGATGGAGACTGTGACGGAAAACACCGCGCTCTTTGCGGCTCTGCCCGCCTTCAAGCTCGGAGATTATATAAACGCGCCGGCGGGACGCGTGCTCTTTGTCTGTTCAAGCGGCAACGCGGCGGCGGACCGCGGCTTTGCGCCGATGCTGACGGCGGCGCTCGGCGCAGCCGCGCAGAACGCGGGGCGGGGCGCGGCAGTACTGATACCGGAGCTTGACAGATGGGGAATGCTGAACTTCCTTGATAAATTCCGCCAAAGCTGGGAGGAGCTGAGCTTTGTCTTCGGCTACGACAATTTCTCGCGCCTCTCGCTTGAAAGCAGATGCGAAGAAAGCCAGCTGATAGAGACGCTATACTCGGCGAGCGCCCAGCGCATGTGGCACGCGGCGGAAGAGGAGCGCCTAACGCGCGCCTTCGACTCCTACGTCTCCGCAGCCGACGTAATCTACAGGCCGGAGGACTTGAACGACGAGATACGCGCGATAGAACGCGACGGCAGCATAAGCTACGTTTCGTTTGCGGAAGGCCCCTTGCGCACACTAAGAAGCCGCGCGAAGCTGCGCAGGAGCCGCAAAAGCTCGCCGCTTTGGATAACTCAGGGCGCGGAACATTTTGAAAAATTGACGCTAGAATCGCTTTTGGAAGAGGGGGAGACTCTGTGATGGCCGCGCATCAAAAACTGCCTCCGCTTTGCGCAAAATTCGGGCGGGCGCTGAACGGAGAGACGAAGGGGCTCGAACAGATCCTACAGGACGACGCGGCGCTTGACCGCATCGCAGTGGCGCTTGCATCGGAGGAACAGAACAACGTAGCGCTCACCGGCCCGGCCGGCTGCGGAAAGACGACGACGGTACGGATGCTCGCTTCGCTCATCGAAGAGGGACGCTACGCGAGGCTTGCTGGCCGCCGCGTCTGCGAACTGAACATAGACCTCATCAATCAGGAGCGCGACAAGCGCGACCTGCGCTTCAAACACATTCTCGACGAGGCCGAATATTACGGAATAATAATCTATGTGGACGAGGCGCACCGGCTCAGTGAAAATTCCGGCCCGACCAACCTGCTCAATACCTTAAAGCCGTACATCACAAGCGGTGGAATAAGTATGCTAATCTCCACCACGTCAGAAGAATTTCAGCGCTACATCGCCTGCGACCGCGCCATTGAGCGCCGCTTTCAGGCAATAGAGCTCAAAGAGCCGAACCGCGAGCGGCTGCTTGGAATAATCGAGCGCGTGGCGCGCGTGCGCTATCCGCGCACAGTGGTGACGCGCGGCGCCGTTGAAGAGACGGCGCGGCTTGCCGCGCTCTGCGCGCCGGAAAGATCGGAGCCGGCGCGGTCGCTGGAGCTGCTGCAC
This sequence comes from Cloacibacillus sp., assembly GCA_036655895.1. Taxonomy (NCBI): domain Bacteria; kingdom Thermotogati; phylum Synergistota; class Synergistia; order Synergistales; family Synergistaceae; genus Cloacibacillus; species Cloacibacillus sp. The sequence goes on from JAVVPF010000008.1 coordinate 26,850, forward strand.
TACGAAATATCGGCGGCGCAGATAGACCTGCCGCCGGGAGAACACGCCGCGCGCATAGAGGCGGAGGACGCAAAGGCGGCCGCGGCGCTCAAAACGGACGGCGCGGCGGGAGGCGAATAATAGATGCTGAAAGCTACAATGGAAATTGCCAAAGAATACGGCGCCGCAGAAAAAAGAGGCTGCGGAGCTTGCCAAAAAAACGCTGGAACAGATACACCGCGAATATCTGGAGGCGGTATTTACCGCGGCGTGCAGGCGGCGCCTCGACCTCTGGGACTTCGCTCAGAAGTTCATGGAATCGCGCTTTTCACTTGCGCTCGACCGCCCGAAAGAGCTGATGCAGCTCGACAAAGATGAAATATTTCGGGATTTTATGATAAGCTGCGCGAAAAAAGGTGTAAGCGTCGAATATGTCATAAAGGAAAAGGCGGGCATGGAGGCCTTCCGCACTCTGCCGCCCGCGGGCCGCTGGCTTGCCGAGCTTTACTCAAAATGGCACGCCAAGACCGGCGAGGCCTCCTGCGAGATAGCAGAACGCGCTCCCGCCGCAATGCTGAAAAAAATAAGCAAAAAGGCGATGCTGCACCAAACGGACCAGATAATAGCGCTGCTTTTGGAACGTTCGGCGGAAAAAGAATAGCCGCGCCGACTGCGGCGGCAAAAGTTCGCGTCTATGTATAGCGGCGGAGGCGGATATAAATGACGCCTTTTTGCGCCGCCGAAATAGCATAAAAAAGAAAGGAGGGGATTTCCCCCTCCTTTTTATTTCCATTTTTATTTCCATTAGCCTCTATTCTTTTTGCTTTGCGTCATTTTTTAAATTTTTGATTTTTCTTTTAAGCTCGCGCTTTTCCTCGTACATTCTGAGGTCTGCCAAGTGCATCGCCGCCTCTATTTCTTCGCCCGGCGAAATCTCTGCGATGCCGTGGCTTGCGCTCAGAGAATACCCCAGCTCTTTGCCGGCGTTTAATCTGTCGAGTTCCCACGCGACGCGGCCCCAGGCCTTTTCCGCCGCGGCGGCGTCCGCTCCGTCAAGCACTATAAGAAATTCGTCGCCCCCGAGCCGCACGAGAAAATCGTTTTTACGCACGACGGAACCTATCGCCTTCACGACCGAAAGTATCAGAACGTCCCCCGCCTCATGTCCGAAGGTGTCGTTGACCTCCTTCAGTCCGTTGACGTCTATGAAGCATATCGTAACGGTGCGCCCAAGTTCGGCGCTCTTTTGGCAAAGCGCCGAGAGCCGCTCGAGCCCCGCCCTGCGGTTCAGCATCCCCGTCATTTCGTCGTATTCCGAATAGCGTTTGACAAGTTCACTTTTGGTGCGTTCGTTTGAGATGAGGATGGCTAGCACAAAAGCCAGCGCAAGAATTATGAAGAAGACGGGGATATTCTGTTTTATGAGCCACAGCACGACCTTGCCGTCGCTCCATGAAAAAGGCTCCGAACGCTGGCCGCTTGACGGGAGATACGAGACTACGGTCCATGCCCCGTCGCGCGCGGCCGCCACCTTTTTATAGGTGAAGATGCCCTCCGGTGCAATGATGTTCCCCTCTCGGCCGCGTACTATCTGGCTCCATACTGCGGGAAAGAGCGCCGCAAAAGAGACCGCCGCCCGCTCTGGGTACATGAAGGCCCATTCGGTGCTGCGGTCTGATTCGTTGTAGAGCCAGTAGCCCTCAGCGTTCAGCAGAAATATATTTCCGTGCCCCGCAGCTCCTACGCCGCGCACCCTTTTCAGCATGTCTTCGGCAAGATAATTAAGACAGACTATGCCGCGCAGTTTCCCGTTTTTCTCAAAATACGGACAGGCAAGCCGTATCATCGGCTTGATTGGAGATTCGATGTATTTGTGTTCGATGTTCAGGTCAAGCTTTGAAAGATATATCTGGCCCTCGGCAAGGCCTATGGAATCTTTAAAATAATAGCGGTCAGCTTTGTTTTGAAGCTTAGGGGCCTTTATCTGCCGCGCCCCGTTCGGATGGTCGTTTACTCGTATCACTTCGTTTCCGGCGGCGTCTATGAAACGTATCTGATCGTAGATCTCCTCTCTGTCGATGAAGGCCTTCCACTGGCGCGCTATCCTGTCATACTTTTCGGGCGCAAGCCCTTCAAGCGCCACCGTGTCGTGGATGTAGGCAAGGTCGGCGGCGAGACGCCCTATCCTTGTGTCGATGATAAAGCGTTCCGCCTCCGTCATCAGCTCCTCGGCCTTCATCACCTCGCCGCGCTGCGTGCGCAGCTCGCTGAAGCCGCTCCAGAGCATAACGGCCAGATACATGAGAGAAAAAATGGCAAAGAGTACGGCGGTACAGACGGCGACATATTTAGTATCGGCCTTTGACAGTCGTTTTTCTATAATCATCTGCGTCATTCCCAGTCAAATATTTTTGGTCTGATAATACTACGCACTGATGTAATTTATATAGTAGCAGTTTATATAATAGGCGATGTCGTAAAAAAAGCAACTCCAACGCAGCGTAAACGAAGGATTTTTTTACCTAAGATGTCAGCAGGCATAAAACGGCGGCGGCACGCTTCCGCGCACAAAGCTGTTCAAAGAGTTAAAACTGCCGGCTTTCATCACCTGCCGACGGGACGCTGAAGTAAAAGGCCGCCATGTTTTTGCGCGCGCCAGTTAAAGGCATAGCCGGCCCCTGCGGACCGGCTATGCGCATTTTATTTGAAATTCGTCGTCTTCGGCGGGCCTTACAGGTAGTTTTCCTTCTGGAGGACTTCCTTGACCTTTTCTTCGTTGTGCTTTGCGAACTTGATGACGGGGCCGGTGCAGCCCATTGAGGACTCGGCGTAGATGCCGTTCTTCCAGAGAGCTTTGACCGCGTTTTCTATCTCAAGCACGTCGACGCCGTGGATCTCTTCGTCGGTCGGCTCGGTGGCGGGCGCTTTGACCTCTTCCTCGGCTGCGGCCTGTTTTGGCAGCATCGCTTCGATCAGTTCGTCAAGGCCTGCCGCCTTCGCCGCCGCAAGTTCCTTCGCTACTAAGCCGGGAAGGTGGTTCTTCGCGGCGTGTGCGTTGAGGGAGAGCGCGTTTGCGATGACCGGCGCGCCGGAGGCGCGTGAGATGATGGAGATGACCTTTTTCCAGCCTTCGCCGGCGGAGGGGCCGTAGCCCCAGCCCATCGCCTCGTAGTTGCCGCCGGTGGTCCAGGCTCCGAAGAGCTTCATTAGGACGTTTCCGGTGAGCGTGTCGGTGACGCAGACGTCGCCCGCGCCCGCGAGGATGTCGTTGCCGCGGAAGATGGCGCCGCCGTCTTTTCTGATGCTGTCGGCGAAGTTGATCTCATATCCGTTGTCTTTGAGCTTCTGAAGCGCGCGGAGAACGGTCTGGGCTCCGTCAAGGTTCAGCACGCCGACCGTTGGGTTCGGCACGCCGTCGGCCTTCGCCACCGCTATGCCGTAGAGCGCGTTGCGGAGCATGGCCTCTGTCCTCACGGAGGAGGATGTGCCCGTAGAGGAGGCTACGAAGCACGGTTTCCCCTTGCCCGGAGTGAAGACTTTTCCTATAGTGGTTACACCGACGGGGAAGGGGTAGTGGAGGGCTACCGCGCCTTCTATCGTTCCGTCGTTTAAGGCTTTTTCCATTGCCGCCGAGATCTCGTGCTCGTCGGCTGCCGTTTCGATCCAGCTCAGGTCTTCGTAGCCTTCAAGCTTGGGACCGATGCAGAAGACCTTTATCGCCGGGTCGTTCTGCATTGCGAGGCGCGCGCCGCGGCAAAGTTCCGCCTGGCCGAGCTCGCTGCCGTAGGCCATGAGGCCGACTTTGGTTTTTTTGCCGCCGCCCTCTTTGGCCTCTTCTATTATTTCGCCAAGTATCTGCCCGATAAGGGCCTTAACGTCGTTGTCTGCCATAATTTAGTCCTTCTTTGAAAGGTTCGCCGCAAGTTCTCCGAGGCTCTCGAGGATCATTGCGCGGATCTCGTCCTTGCTCACTGAGGTCTCTTCCTTCTTGGGCTGCGGCTTCTCTATGAGGAACGAAGCGCCGTCGGCCAGGTTCGTGAGGCGGCCGAGGAAGAGGCTTCCCTTGCCTATGATCATCGCGCGGTTCATCTTGCCGGCGTTGATGGCGTCTACGGCATGTCCTACGAAGGGAACGCCTGAGGGGATATGGCCCTGCGTGTGGACGAAGCCGGGCATTCCGTGATCTTTGATGAAGCTGGCCATGTCGGCCTTCTCAATGGCTTTCTTCATTACGCCGAGCGCCGCTATCATCTTGAAGTTCGCCGTGGGCACGTCGCCCGCGCCGGCGGGAAGGGTTATCTCCGCGTTGTGGAGCTCGGGGGCGTATTTGTCTACGTCGGCGAGCGTCAGTCCGACCTTCTGGAGCGGCTCGTAGGTGAGGACGGAGGTGACGGTCTGCGGCGACGCGCCTGCGCCTACCGTATGCTTTCCGATGGCGTCGAGGCGAAGCACTGGGTTCTTGCCGTCGTCGGGAACGAGGAGCACCGCAAATGAGCCGATGCAGTTTTCAAGAGCGGGAAGTTCTTTCTTTACGTGGTCGCGCGCATTCATGTAGAGCTTCGGGATGGCGCCGCCCGCAACTACCGCGACGTTCTTGCGCGTGCCGGCCGCCACCATTGAAGCGCCTGCAAGCAGAGCGTTTACGGGGCCTGCGCAGAAGCCGCGCACGTCGCAGCCGGAGGCGTTGACGCAGCCGGCCACTTCGGCTATAGCCTTCGCGAAGTTGCCGCCGCCGCGCTGGTTCATGTCGCCGGCCGCCTCTTCGGAGCATTCGACTACGAAGTCGATGTCTTCGGGCTTCATGCCGCTGTTCTTTATGAGGTAAAGCAGTGAGAGCACCGCAGAGGCTTTGCAGGTGAGGTTTACAAGAAGTTCGTATGCTGTGAGGTTCGGGTCCACTTCATGGCCGCGTCTTGCGCAGCCGATGACCTTGCCGCCGACGTAGAGCGGAAGAGCGCCGCCGCTTGCTATCTCTTTTTCGATCTCTTCCATCGGGTGTCCCTTTTCAACGGCGTCGATCATTTTGGGGGTGATGATGGGGTCTTTTGCGAGCTTTTCCTTTGCGGTAGCCGCGAAATCCTCTGAAAGCCAGATGAGGTCGAATACGTCGCAGAGGTCGATCAGCGCTATCGTCTCGTCTTCGGGCATGATCTCCCCGTACTTGCCAAAACGCACGGGGGCGCTTTCAAGGTTGATGTGCCAGGGCTGGGGCTTTTTGTCAAGCTCCTCTATCTCCATGGCTCCGATGTAGGTGAGGTTCGGCGCGTAGCTTGCCGCCTTTTCGTAGTCCTGCTGAAAAGAGGGAAGATTCTTGAGAAACTCTGAATCGGGATGGGCGGCTCTTTCCTCGTAAGGGGTGTTGCCGTACCAGAGGCCGAGTTCCGGTGTGTGGTTCAAAGAATAGGCGCTTGATTTTATTGCTGCATTGGGCATGTTGCTATTCCTCCTGTGTTTAGTCTTATTATATGAAGATAGCCGCAACGGCTTTGTATTCTATGTAATTATAGTTTTCACAATGGTTTGGGTCATTGTTCAAGGGAATAAGAGTAACGTGGATTTTATATTTTTATATGTGAATACATACAACTCCTGTAAAACCCAAAAAAGGGGGAGCGGGAAGGTCCCGTTCCCCCATCTGTTAGAGTTTAAAATACTGTCTGTTCTGAAATGGGCGTCTCGAGGGCCTTTATGGCTTTGTCGAGAAGCGCGCGGCGGATATGCTTTTCCTCTTCCGGCGTCTTGCTGATGTCGCCGAGGGGGTAAGGGATGGCTACCGCGGGGACGATGCGGTTTGCGCCGACCGTCTTTGAGATAGGTACGATCGTGCAGATGTGGACCACGGGAATGCCGTATGATTCGATTGCTTTTACTATCGTTGCACCGCAACGAGTACAGGTTCCTCAGGTGGAGGTGAGGATCACGGCGTCAACTCCGTCGTCTTTCAGCTGCTTGCCGATGGCCAGTCCGTATTTCTTTGAGTTGGCTATTGACGTTCCGTTGCCGACTGTGGTGAAGAAGTAGTCATAGAGCTTCTTGAAGACGCCTTCTTTTACCATTTCGCGGAGTTCGTCTACGGGAAGAACACGGTTCGGGTCTTCGTTGGCATAGGTGGGGTCGTATCCGCCGTGGGCCGTCGCGTAATGCTCGGCGTCAGCCGTTTGCACGCCCGCTATGTCGTATGCGCCGTATTTGCTTGCGCTTGAGGACTCAATGTGGTCGGGGTTGCCCTTCGGTACGATGCCGCCTGATGTAACAAGGGCGATCGTCGCGTTTTTCATATCCGTTATTGCTGCGCCGGGCTCTACACGGTCAAAGCTGGGCATCGGATATTCTGTTGTGAAGGCTTCGCCTTTGAGCTTCTTGACGAGCATGTCGACTGCGCGGTCTGCGCCGGGCTTCTCCTGGAAGAAGTTCACGCGGACGCCGCGGGGCATGTAGCCGCTCTGCTCAGGTGAGCTGACCGTTCCGTCGAGCACTTCCTTGACGAGCTTCGCCATCGCGGGGACGGCCGTCTTGATGCCGCGCGCGTTGTCGTCCGTCGGGACCATGTAGACGAATTTCTTGTACATGTCAGCGCCGGGGTTTTCAACGTACATTCCGGAGATGGCAGGGATGCCAAGCTCTTTCTGTACCGCGTCAGCCACCGCGCCCGCCGCTGTGCCGTAACGTCCGGCGTTGAATGCGGGGCCTGTGATTACTGCGTCAGGCTCGAAGGCTGCGATGAGCTTTACGATCTCAGCCGCAGCAGCGTCCATGTTCTCCGCGAAGTAGCCGTCGCCGCAGATGACCGTTCCTACGATCTCCGCGTCGTCGCCAAGGGCCGCCTTCAGCGCAAGGCCGGGACCTACTACGCCGGGGCGTGACTCAGGCTGATAGTCAGCCTTCTCTTCTCCGCCGATGCCGGCGAAGAACTGGTTTATGTAATGTACGATCTTTTTCTTAGCCATTGTATTTTCCTCCTACCAGGTCTGGGCTCCGAGCGGGCTGAAGCCGAGCTCGTTTGTTGCGCCGGTGATTGCCTGGAGCTCAACCTCTATTGAACCGTCGGGACGAAGCGATCCGTCAAATCCGCCGGCGATGACGTCGGTGTAGTCGGTGAATCCGATGATTGTGTCAAGAGGCGGCAGCACTACGATCATGTTTGCGTTGCCCGCCGTTACGACCGCGTCGGCCTCTTTCGTGGCGTCGGCAAGCGACTGGCTTCCGCCGTCGCGGCCCGCGTACTCGTCGGTGATGAGCGCGGTTCTGATGCCAGCCTGCTCCGCCTTGCGGCAGTTCATGATGAGGTCGGCGTCGGGGTTGCCGAAGCCTTCTTCGCTGATTACGACGCCGTCGACGCCGAGCATTGAAGCGAGCTTCACAGCGTAGTTTGAGCTTCTTTCTTTGTCCATGAGCGTTACGTTTTCATTGGTGATGATGACTCCGATGAAGTTGATGTCTTTGCCGTGACGCGCATAGAGGTTTTTGATGACGGGGTTGTTCTGATGAACGTAGGTGGGGTTCTTGTCGCAGGCTGATACGCAGTTGCCTGAAACGATGGCGCCGTCCATTGTCTCGTTCGGGTGGATGATCGTGGGAAGGATGCGTTTTGCGTCCACGCCGTAGACGTATGTGTCATGGAGAAGACCCTGTGTCTGCAGCATGTAGATGTAGGCGACCTTCGGGAGTTCGGGATAGAGCTTCATGCTTTCGTCGAACGGAAGCAGCTCGTATATCTCTGTTGAGTCTACCGCGGCTCCGGCCTTCCATGCGGCCTCGGCGAGGTAGAGCGCGGCGCGGAAGCCGGCCAGACGGCAGGCTTTCTCATATTCGTGCTTCTCAAGTCCTTCGATGGGCTCGAATACGAGGACTGCGTTCATCAGTGATGAGAACGGGGTGTACTTCGCGCCCTCGCCCGTCATGTCGATGATGCCTTCCTGGAAGTTTACGATGCGTCCTGTTGTGACGACGGCCGCACCGTCAAGCACGAATGTTTTGCCTGAGCCTACTGTTTCGACTCCGCTCAGCATTCCGGGGAACTCCTGTCCGGGGCCCTCCGTCTTATAGCGGGGCTGTATTACGTCCTTAACGGGGCAGATGCGGACAGATTCTCCGGGACGGGCAAGTTCAGCCGTCATGGAGATGAAATGCTCGGCATCGGCGGCAGCCGCCAGGAACTCTTCTTTGTTGATCTGAAGCGTGCCGCAGGCGAGGAATGCTGTCTTGTCTCCCCACGCGATGTTCTTTACCTTTGACCTCTGCAGTTCAAGTTTCATGGTGATCCTCCTTGATCTTTGTGTGATGGATAGAGCGCGCAGTTGATGTCTATCAGATTATCGCCGCCGCGGTTTCCACCGCGGGAGGCGTTAATACCGAATATTGATGGAACGTCTCCTCCAGAAGGACGAAATCCAGATATCTGAAGTCGTCGTCGGTCTTCTCAGGGAGGTCGCCGGGCATAGTGAGCCTGGAGGCGCCTTTGTATATCTCTATCGCATTTTCGATAAGATTCAAAGACTCCATATTGAGCGGCATAGTTACAATATTATCTTTTTTCAAAATTAAGGAACGGTAGGGTTGCTGATTCGGCTTAAAATTCCCGTAAAGAGGGTCGGCCAGCAGCTCCCAGCCCAAATGGATAAGGTCGCGGCCCGCCTTTAAAACGTCGAGCGCGCCTCCGTCAAGATAGTCAAGCGACTTGACATGGCCTTTTAAGTTGGGATTGTTTGAGATACATACATAAGAAAACGAGGGCATTCCCATAGGACACCGCCTTTCCGGCTAATATCCTCTGCTTTCGTCCTCGCCATGATTTGACGTGTCCAGAGTGCTGTCCGGCGACAATCCTTATGCCTGAGAGTTTCGATCCGTGATCTTGCCCCTTCGGCGCCCATAGTTGGACGGGTCTCTCTTGCCGCTTTCATTCAGCTTGGCATAAGTATAACAATCAAAAATTAATTGTCAATGTGGATTTGTGAAGTTAGTTAATGTAATTACTATCATTTCCTAAAGCAATTTATTCTTTACAACAAAAAGCGGAGGCCCCTTTCTGAAAAAGAGCCTCCGCTTTTATTCTTTGATACAAGTTTTTTAGACTACCATTTGAGCCCGTTGATGAAGATAAATCCGATGCAGACGGGGGCCACTATGCGGCATATCCACAGCCACACCGAATACTGCGGGAACGGATGCGTGCCGTTGTTGGTGACCTCTTCCTTGGCTCCCTTTGTCCAGACCCAGCCGACGAAGAGCGCTATCAAAAGTCCGCCTATCGGCATTATGACGTTGTTGGTGACGAAGTCAGCTGCGTCGAGGAAGTCCTTGCCAGCTATCTGCGGGATATGTCCGCCTACGGAGAGCGCGGAGGGGATGCCAAGAAGCATTATCGCGCCGCCCATGAGGAGGGCGGACTTTGTGCGCGACCAGTGCAGCTCGTCGATAGAGTAGGTGACGACCACTTCAAGCAGCGAGATGGCCGAGGTGAGCGCGGCGATGAAGAGCAGCGCGAAGAAGGCGAATGAGAAGACGCTGCCAAGCGGCATTTTCGCAAAGACGCTGGGAAGCGTTACGAAGGTGAGGCCGGGGCCCGCGCCCGCGTCCACTCCGAACGCGAATACCGCCGGGAAGATGACAAGCCCCGCCATGATGGCGACGGCGGTGTCAAGGAATACGATGGTGGCCGTCATGTGCGGCATGTATTCTTTATTGTTCAGGTAGCTTCCGTAGGTGATCATGACGCCCATGCCGAGCGAAAGCGAGAAGAAGCCCTGGCCGACCGCGGCAAGTATCGCCTCGCCGGTAAGCTTTGAGAAGTCGGGCAGCAGGTAGAATTCAAGCCCCGCCATAGCGCCGGGCAGCGTCACCGAGCGGCCAATGAGCAGCACGAGTATACCAAAGAGCGCCGGCATGAGCACCTTGCAGCTCTTTTCTATCCCGCCGCTGATGCCTCTGTAAACGATGCCTATGACTACTATCATGACGATGATGTGGTACATTATCGCCTGCACGGGGTCGGAGACGAAAGCTCCAAAGACGTCTCCTGCCTTGCCAGCCGCAGCCGCCTCCATAAGGCCGCCGAAGGATTTGAACATGTAGGCCAAAGTCCAGCCGGCGATGACAGCATAGTATGAAAGAATGACGAAGGCGCAGAAGAAGCCCATCCAGCCGACGATCGGCCACCAGCCGCCGCCAAGTTTCTTAAGCGAGCCCACCGCGTCGAGCTTCGCCTTGCGGCCTATCGCAAATTCCGCGAGCATGACGGACATGCCGAGCACGATTACCACCGCAAGGTAGACGAGGACGAAGGCCGCCCCGCCGTATTTTCCCGTTATATACGGGAATCTCCAGATATTCCCAAGTCCGACGGCAGAGCCGGCCGCGGCCATGATGAAGCCAAATTTACTGCCCCACTGGTCTCTGTTTTCCGTATTTCCAGCCATTGATTACCACTCCCTCTAAAATATGCCGCGGAATAAATGTCATAAAAACACGATTCAATATGCGGCTCTCCTTATATATCACAAAAGAGTTTACAAAACAAATGTCTGATAAATTAATTATATGTATTACTATTATTTGTTTGCCTATTTTTAGATTAGCCTTTACATTTTATTGCCTTGCTATTAACAGCGTATCTTATGATAGCCTTGCGAATAAACAAAAAACCGCGCATACCTTACGATATGCGCGGTTTTTTAATTTTTAGCGTTCGACCGCCGTGTTTATTCTTCTGATGTCAAGCGCGCGTCCAGTTTCGCTGTCTATGTCGACGACGACTCCCTGGAACTTCACGCCCTCTTCGGATATTTCAAACTTACACGGCGTACCAGTAAGGAACTTCGGAAGCACGGACTGCGCCGTCATGCCGATTATCCCTGCGTGCCCCCCGGTCATTCCGGCGTCCGTCAAGAACGCGGTGCCGCCCGGGAGTATCTCTTCGTCAGCCGTCTGGACGTGCGTGTGCGTGCCCACTACGGCTGAAACTTTGCCGTCAAGGTAGACTGCGAGCGCGCGTTTTTCGGAGGTAGCCTCGGCGTGTATGTCTACAAATATCGAAGGTACGCGACATTCGCGCGCAAGTCTCTCCGCGGTCTGGAACGGGCAGTCAAGCGGAGGCATGAAGGTGCGCCCCTGAAGGCACATGACGCCCAGCTTTTCGCCGTTTTTTTCGTAGACGGCAAAGCCGCGTCCGCGCGTGCCGTCAGGATGGTTGGCGGGGCGCAGCACGGCGGTCTCGCTGTCCAAGAGCGGGATGAAATCCTTTTTATCCCAGACATGGTTGCCGTTTGTCAGTATGTCTATCCCGGAGGAGAAGAGCTCGTTCATCACTTTTTCAGTGAGGCCGAAGCCCCCCGCGCTGTTTTCGCCGTTTGCTATGACGAAGTCAAAGCCGCCAAATTCTTCGCGCAGCTTTGGAATGGCGCGCGCCGCGGCCTCACGGCCGGGACGTCCCATGATGTCGCCGATAAAAAGTATGCGCATCTATACCGCCTACTTCGCGTAGTCTACTGCGCGGGTCTCCCTGATGAGGGTCACCTTTATCTGCCCGGGGTATCTAAGTTCTTCTTCTATTTTTCTCGCTATGTCATACGCCAGCTTCTGCATCTCGCCGTCGTCAGTCACCGTTGGAGCTACCGCGACGCGCACTTCACGGCCCGCCTGGATGGCGAAGGCTTTGCTTACGCCGGAGAAGGTACGCGCCACCTCTTCAAGCTTTTCGAGGCGCTTGACGTAGGCGTCGAGGCTCTCTCTGCGCGCGCCGGGGCGCGAGGCGCTTACGGCGTCAGCCGCGGCTACAAGCACCGCGTAGATGGTGAGAGGCTCTTCGTCCTCATGGTGCGAGGCGATGGCGTTTACGATGTCGGGCGTTTCGCCGTAACGCTTGGCGAGGTCCGCGCCTATTTTCGCGTGCGATCCTTCGACCTGGTGGTCTACAGCCTTGCCTATATCATGCAAAAGGCCGGCTCTTCTGGCCTTTATTTCATCAAGTCCTAGTTCCGCCGCCATGACTCCCGCGAGGTGCGCCACTTCAAGGCTGTGGCTCAGAGCGTTCTGTCCGTAGCTGGTGCGGTAGCGCAGCTGGCCTATGATCTTCGCAAGCTCGCCGTTCATGTTTTTGATGCCGGTCTCAAGCAGTGCCTCTTCGGCCGTCTCCAGGATCTGTATCTGTACATCCTTCTCAGCGCGTTCTATGATTTCTTCTATGCGTGCGGGATGGATGCGGCCGTCAACGACGAGCCTCTCCAGCGAAAGGCGGGCCACTTCGCGGCGCACAGGGTCAAAGCTTGAAAGCGTCACCGCTTCCGGCGTATCGTCAACAATAAGGTCCACTCCGGTGAGAGTTTCAAATGTTCTGATGTTGCGTCCTTCGCGGCCGATTATGCGCCCCTTCATCTCGTCAGAGGGAAGGTTGACGACGCTCACGACCACGTCGGAGGTGAAATCTACGCTGCAGCGCTGTATCGCCGTAGCTACGACTTCCTGAGCTTTGCGGTCAGCTTCGCGCTTAGCGCGCTCCTCGAGCTCCTTCAGACGAAGGCCTATCAGATGGTTCGCGTCGCTTTCGACCTCGGCCAAAAGCTGATCGCGGGCCTCTTCCCGGGTAAGCTGAGCTATCTGCTCCAGTTTTTCGATAAGTTCCTGTTCCTGCGCGGAGAGCCTGTTTAACTTCTCCTGCACCTGATCGTTGCGGTTCTTCAGCTCATCTTCCTTGCGGCCGATGTTCTCGATTTTTTTGTCGAGGTTTTCTTCTTTTTGTTCAAGCCTGCGCTCGGAACGCTGGAGCTCGCTTCTGCGGTCTTTTGTATCGCGGTCCAATTCCTGCCGCAGCCTGTGTATCTCTTCTTTGCCCTCCGCCAGAATGTCGCGCTTCGCAGCTTCAGCCTTTTTCACGGCCTCCTGCATGATGCGCTCTGATTCTGACAAGGCTCCTCTGAACTTCTTTTCTTCACTTTTTTTGTGATATGTAAAACCGGCAAGGGCGCCGACTGCGAGCCCTGTGATTATACACAGCACGGTTGTTAAAAAATCCATATTCTTTCACCTCATTATCGATTGTCATGGTTCGTACAGTTAAAAATTTTGTAGACGTAAAATAATATTAAAATGAAATTAATGATGCATTTTATGTCAACAACAGGTATTGTACCTAAAAGAAGCGGCTTTCACAAGAGGCTTTGAAGTCATTATTTATTTTTGTTTAAGGAAATGGTCTGGACCATCCAAAGCAGGCGGCGCCTTTTCATATTTACGCAGGATATCCTTGATGTTCGACATGAAAATACCATATAATTGTCCTATGATAGTCCTGAAAAAGACAAAAGGGGGCGCTCCTTTATGGATGTTTTAAAAAAATTCGCCGCGGCACTGCTTCTTTTCCTCTTATTTGCGCCCGTCGGGGCGCACGCCGCCATTGGACGCGCCGACGCAAAGAGGATATGGGAAAAAGTGGCGGCGCCTACGGAGCTTACAGAGCTTCCCTTCATTATAAAAGAAGAAAATACGCCAAACGCGTGGGTGACGAACGGAGAATCAGTCACGGTGACTACGGGGCTGCTTGCCCTGCTTGAAACGGAGGCCGAACTCTACGCCGTCTTCGGCCATGAGGCCGGCCACGTAAAGCTCAACCATCTGCAAAAAAGCGCGTCAAAGAGCGCGGGGCTGTCGGTAGCCGCGGGGCTGCTCAGCCAGATTTTCGGAAACGGCATCGGAAACGTCGCGGTCAACGTCGGCGCAAACCTTATAAACTCAGGCTGGAGCCGCGAGCAGGAGATAGAGGCCGACGATTATTCTGTGGCGCTCGCCGCTGCGAACAAAGAAGACCCTGTCGGGATGTACAGCGCGATAAGCCGGCTCGCGCAGGTGAACAACACTCAGCCAAGCGGCTTTAATTCGCACCCACCGGACGACCGCAGGCTAGAACATATAAAAAAGACCATTTTAAAAATAAAGCCAGATGCAGAATTTCCCAACTAAACGACGGGGCGCCCCTTTTTTCTTAGAGGGCGCCCCGTTTATATCTTTTCTTAAGTTTAGTTACGCCTTGATGTACGAGCAGAGATACTGCACCGGCACGTAGCAGCGGAAGCCGTATTTTGAATCGGCGGGAAGAGTGAAGCTTTCTCCGGCCTTTACGTCCATCCAGCCGTCGGCGCCCGGCATCTTCACCTGGCATACACCGTCTGTGATGTCCATGATCTCAGAGTCGCCCACGCCGAACTCATACTCGCCCGGAAGGAAAAGGCCCAGCGTCTTACGGTCTCCGTTTGGCATAAACACAGTGTGGCTCACCACTTTACCGTCAAAATAGACATTAGCCTTTGCCACAGCGGTTACATTTTCGAGCTTTTCTATCATAAAAACGCCTCCCAGAAAATATTATATGATAAATAATAGTGTCCAATTAGCCAGAAGTCCAGTAGAATAATCAATAATGAAAAACCAATCATTACGAGAGAAGGATTTTTGAATGTCTCTTTGCTACATATTTCAAAACGGAAAAATAATCCTCACCGCCGACGGCCGCGTGCCGGAGAGGGGCGAGTGCGCGGAGCTTCGCCGCGGCGTCATAAACCGAGGGCTGTTGGACAAAGAAGAGCCAGACGGAGACCTCTGGGCGGAGCTTTCGCCGGAGACCGAACTTTGCGCCGGAATGGACGCCTGCGAACGGCGCGTCAGTTGGACGTCGGTCGGAGAGGAACAGTTCTTTCGCATAGGAAAAGCCTTCCACTACATGGACTGGCAGCGGACGCACAGATTCTGCGGCAAATGCGGGGCGCCCGCGCGCTTTGACGCCTCCGAACTTGCGATGCGCTGCGAACGGTGCGGAGAATTATACTATCCCGTCATCTGCCCCGCCGTCATCGTCTGCGTTGAAAAAGAGGGACGCATACTGCTCGGACATGGCGTCAACTTCCCAAAAGGCCGCTACAGCGTCCTCGCCGGCTTCGTCGAACCGGGCGAAAGCCTTGAAGAATGTGTGGCGCGCGAAGTCTACGAAGAATCAAACATCCGCGTCAAAAACATAAAATATTTCATGAGCCAGCCGTGGGCCTTCCCGCGCTCGCTGATGCTCGGCTTCACCGCCGAATGGGCGGAAGGCGAGATCAAGCCGCAGCTTTCCGAACTGACCGACGTCCGCTGGTTCGCGCCAGACGAGATACCGGACTACTACCGCGGCGTAAGCATCTCCGCCAAACTTATAGAACATTTCATAAATAAACAGACAAACTACCGATGATGCAGACAGTCGCTTTCGCGATAATAAAAAGAAGGGGGTACCGCCATGTTTGACGAAAAAGGGCTGATACAGATCTACACAGGAAACGGCAAAGGCAAAACCACAGCCGCGCTGGGACTTGTCCTGCGCGCCTCGGGGCACGGCGCGAAAATCGCGGTCGTGCAGTTCATGAAAGGCTGGGACGGATACGGCGAGCTTGTCTCTCTGCCGCGCGTGCCAAACGTCACGCACGTTCACACCGGGCGCACAAAATGTATATTCCGCGGCGACGAGATACAGGAAGACTTCGACGAAGCGGCGCGCGGCTTTGCGCTCGCGGCGGAGTTTTTAGCCTCCGGCCAGTACGACCTGGTAGTTCTCGACGAAATAAACGTAGCCGTAGACTTTGGACTTATAAAGGCGGGCGACGTCATAAAGGCGCTTGCAGAAAAAGCCCCGCGCACAGAGGCGGTGCTCACCGGCAGAAACGCGCCCGATGAATTTATAAAGGCCGCCGACTTCGTCACAGAGATGAAAGAGATCAAGCACCCGTATCAAAATGGCGTCGCCGCAAGAAAAGGCGTTGAATTTTAAAACCCTTTCAAATTATCTAAAATGATTCTTGACAAAATTAGATAATGGCGATAAACTAAAACTGTTCTGAATAAAAGACGGCAATTAGCGTTAAAGCACTGACAATAAAGAATAACACTCAAGGAGGAAATTTAATTATGGCAACTCAGGAAAATTTCGCAACAGCATTCGCAGGAGAATCACAGGCAAATCGTAAATATCTTCTTTACGCCGACCAGGCGGAGAAAGACGGCTTTCCCGGCATCGCGAAGCTCTTCCGCGCGACAGCGGCGGCCGAGACCATCCACGCGTTCGCAGAATTCCGCGCAATGGGCGGAGTAGGCACCACAGCCTCCAACCTTCAGGCGGCCATCAACGGCGAGACCTACGAATTCACAGAGATGTATCCTCCTATGATCACAGAAGCCGAGTCACAGGGCAACAAAGAGGCCGTCCGCATCTTCACCTACGCAGACAAGGCCGAAAAAATACACGCGGCTCTCTACACCGACGCGCTGAACGACATGAACAACACAGAAGCCGACTACTACCTCTGCCCCATCTGCGGCTTCATCCACAAAGGCGCCACCACAGATTCATGCCCCATCTGCGGAGCGAAAGCCTCAATATTCCAGAAATTCTAAGTCACGACCTCCTCTCAACAACCAACGGCCGCCCTTACCGGGGCGGCCGTTGGTGTTTTCTTAACATATCGTTCCACTTTCGCCTTTGGCCCTTGCCAAAGGCAAAATTTTAGAATAGTATATATACATTTCCACTATTCACAGTTGGAAATTAATAATTTTAGGACAATAGCTGAAAGGAATTAAATATGGAAAACGAATATACAAATCTTCCGAAATTAACTATAGGCGCACATACGCCTAGATACCCCATCATACAGGGCGGCATGGGCATCATGGTCTCTGGCCCAAAACTTGCCGGCGCGGTGGCGGCGGCGGGCGGCATAGGTACTATAGCCTCCGTCGGTATGGCCGCATCATGCAGCGATTTTGACATGAACTCCGGCGCTAAAAACATCGAAACGCAGAACAACAAAATACTCGCGCAATACATAACAGAGGCCAAGGCCGCGTCAAACGGCGGCGTCATTGCCGTCAACTGCATGTGCGCCTTAAGCGACTACGAAGAGCTGGTTCGCACCTCATGCGAAGCGGGCGCCGACATCATCATCTCAGGCGCAGGCCTTCCGCTCAAACTGCCGCAGATAACGGCCGACTTTCCAAACACGGCGCTCGTCCCCATTGTCAGCAGCGTCAAGGCGGCCGGGCTTATCCTCTCCCGCTGGGTCAAACACTACAACAGACTTCCCGACGCCTTCGTAGTCGAGACGCCGAACACCGCGGGCGGTCACCTCGGCGCGCGCGACGCGGAGCAGGCGATGGAAGAAAACCTCTCGCTTAAAGAGGTCGTCCCCGCGCTTGTTGCATATCTGAAAGAGCAGGGGTACAACATCCCAGTCATCTCCGCCGGAGGCATCTGGGACGGACGCGACATGAAAGAGGCCTTTGCGATGGGCGCAGTAGGCGTGCAGATGGGAACACGCTTTGCCGCAACGGAAGAGGGAGACGCCTCCGACCGTTTCAAGCAGGCCTACATCGACGCGGAGGACAAAGACGTCGTGCTGCTGAAAAGCCCATGCGGGCTGCCGGGACGCGCGATAATGAGCCCGCTGCTAGAACGCTATTTTTCCGACACGCTCGATATGGCGAAATGCCGCGCCGCCTGTCTTTCGCACTGCCTCTGCCGCGTGAAGCACGAGACCTTCTGCATAGCGGACGCGCTCGTCAGCGCCTACAAGGGAGACTGGGAAAACGGCCTCTTTTTCTGCGGCAGCAACGTCGGCCACGTAAAGTCTATTCTGAAGGTGAAAGACCTCATGACGGAGCTGCTTTCGGAATTCAGCACGCCGGAGCCCGCTCCTTTGCGCTAACAACACGCGCTCTGGTTTTGCAAAAGATAAAAGTTCGCATGATGGCCCCCGTCGACAAGACGAGGGCCATCGTTATATTTCGGCGGCGCTGCTGCGCCCCCCGCCGTAAGTAAAATAACAAGCATCGCAGAGCGCAAAAATGGCAAAACGTTCACTTTTGCGCGCCGACGTATTGAAAATTGCGACGCAGACGAGGTATAATAAGACGAAGAAAAATAGCGCTGATTGATAGATCTTAAATAAAAAACAGGAGAACCATCAAGATGGATAAAGGACATGGATTTACGCTGGTAGAGGTGCTGATAACGCTTGCGATAATAGGGATACTTGCGTCGCTTGGCTTTGTCAGCTTTGGAAAGGCGACGGACCGCGCGGGCGACACCGTCTGCCTCGCAAACAGAAAAACTATCATGCGGGCCTACGAGATAGACAAAAATTCAAAGAGGCCGGCGCCGGACCTTAAGGCGTTCGTAGCGGCCAGCTACGACAACATGATAGACAACGAAAAAGCGCGCTGCCCCGCGGGCGGCGTATACTCCGCCTCAAGGGACGCCGTGACGAGCAGGGAGATAGTGGTCTGCTCTCTGCCGCGCCATAACGACGGCGTGGCGCCGGACGGTGGGTTATCCGCAAATAGCAAATGGGAGGACGCCGTAAAGGACGGGCTAAAGCCCGGAGATATATTTGAGAAGGACGGCGTATATTACGTAGCTACTACCGATTTTAATGGTAACTTCGATAAAAATATACCTTCCGGCAAAACACCTGAGGAAATCGCGCGCGCCCAGCAAAATGCCGACGGCGGCCTTGTAAAATTAACTGGTAATAAATTTGATTGGCAAACTACTCCACTTCCGTTTTCCATTTCCAGAGGAGATGTCATTATATTTAATGGAACCACCTATGTTTGTCGACTGTCGGTCAGTACATCTTTTAATGTGGATGCAAACAATTACAACAGAGTTGTTCTAGACACCCTACCAGATTTGTTTAAGCTGCCATAGCACAAACCAATATGAGTCACAAGAATAAGGCATATTTCCATGCGATGAAATTTAACCTACATTCCCCTATATCTTAGAATAGACCGTTTTCGCGCTCACTCCGGGGCACATGCCCAGCTTTCCGGAGAGGGCGCTTATCGTTTCGTTCGGCGCGTCCATTATGATGCTTATTATGGAGATGCCGCGCTCTCTGTACGGCATGCCCATGCGCCCTATGATGTAGTCGCTGTAGTTGTGAAGAAGCTGGTTTATCTTCTCCGCGGCCTCCGGGTCTTCCACTATTATCCCTATCTGCGCTATCCTTGTTTCCATTTTTATCAGCCTTTCCGTACGCGCCGCGCCCTCACTGGGGGCGGGCACTATGCTCGTATATTCGCCTCTGCCTACGCGGTATCTGTGTATGTGGACGGGGACGTCGAAGGCTTTTTGCAGGTTCTCCTCCGTAAGGACCATCTCCGTAGCTCCGAACATCGCGCTTTTATCTGGCAGCAGAAGAAGCGCCTTCTGCGAAATGTCCATCGCGTGCTCCGGGTAGTGCGTGTTTATGACGGCGCTTATGTTTCGCTCCTTGCAGAGCGTCGAGATGGTGCGCAGCACCGCCGACTGGTTTTTAAAGTCCAGGTTCGACTCCGGCTCGTCCAGCACGAGAAGCCTGGGGCGCGCGGCGAGCGCTCGCGCTATCATGACAAGCTGGTATTCCCCGCCGCTTATTTTACTGCAAAGTTTGCCGGCAAGATGTTCCACGCCGGCAAGCGCCATCGCTTCGCGCGCCGCCTCTTCGTCTTTTTTTCCCGGCATCGCAAGTTCGTTCATGTGCGCGCTGCGGCCCATCAGCACCATTTCGCGCACGGTGTAGACGAACGACGAAATTTTCGCCTGAGGCACGTAGCCTACGCGGCTCCAAAATTCCCGCTGGCGCAATTTTTTTATATCCTCACCGTCGAGGTAGGAGGCGCCGCGCCGCCATTTGCGCAGGCCGAGCATACATTTCATGAGCGTCGTCTTTCCCGCGCCGTTTGCGCCAAGCACCGCGAGTATCTCCGGCTCGCTTACGCTGAAATTTATGTCGCAGAGGCAGTCGGCGCCGCCGTCGTAGCAGAAGCTGCCGCCGCGCACCTCAAAGGAGCCGTTCGTCTTCATGCGCGTATGCCTCCCGTCTTTCGCAGCAGGATTATGAAAAAGGGCGCGCCTATTACCGCAGTCAGAATAGAGGCCGGTATCTCCGAGGCCGCCGCGCTGCGCGCCGCCGTGTCTATGACAAGCATGAAGAGCGCGCCAAGCGCCATGCTGGCGGGCACTACGGCACGGTTGTCGTTGCCAAAGAGCATACGTGAGGCGTGAGGGATGAGCAGACCGACCCAGCCGATTAAGCCGCACATTGAGACGACTGAGGCCGTTATCATGGCGGCTCCCGTTATGACGAGCAGCCGGACGCGCCGGACGTTTATGCCAAGCGATGCCGCCTCGTCTTCGCTTAAGGTCATGGCGTTGAGCTTCCACCTGTAGAGCCATATAACGAGCATTCCGGCGCAGATGAGAGGAGATCCCATCGCAAGGCTTGCGCGCGTCGCGGCGGACAAGCTGCCCATGAGCCAGAAGGTGATGGCGGGCAGCACGTCCTGAGGGTCTGCCGCGTATTTGACGAGTGAGACGAGCGCGGCAAAGAGCGCGCTTACGACCATGCCGGCCAGTATCATCATGATGACTGACGACGCGCCGCGCACGCGGCTGACGAACATAACGAGCGCCACGGCGGCAAGGCCCGCGGCAAGCGCCGAAAGCTGCACGAGATGCGACGGCAGCCCGACAAGTATGCCAAGCACCGCGCCAAACGACGCGCCAGTGGCCACGCCCAGCGTGTCGGGCGTGGCGAGCGGGTTTGAAAAAAGCGCCTGAAAGGCGGCGCCCGCGACGCCTAGCCCTGCGCCCGCAAGCAGAGCGAGTGCGATGCGCGGCAGCCGGATGTTGAGCACGACGCTGCGGGCCATCTCCGAGACCTCGACGCCCGCAAGCCCCGGCAGCAGCGCGCCCGCTATTTCCGCAAGCGTGACGTGAAAACGTCCCGCCGTCATCGCGGCAAGCGAAGAGAAAACGAGCAGCGCGGCTATCGAAAAAATCAGCGCGCCCTTTCTCATTTAGTCTGGTTCACGTAGCCGGAGGCCGAGGCGCGCCCCTGATTGAAGACCTGTTTCACCTGCTTGTCCGTCAGAGTGACGCCGTATATTTTTTTGTAGTAGCCGCGCGTCTCTTTTTCTATGTCTACGTTTTTAAAAAGCTGCGGGTAGACCTTCTGCGCCGTCCACAAAAGCGTGACGGGCGTGTCTATGCCCGGCGTGTAGCTGCGGTAGGTGCCAAGCGGCATTTTGTAGACCGCCTTGTTCTTGACGGCGCGCACGCCGCTCCAGTCGCGCCCCGGCGTTTTGTTCGAGTAGAGGTCCTCCGGCAGCGCCGGCGTGAAGTTTGTTATGAAGATGACGTCCGGGTTCCATTTATAGACCTGCTCCATCGTTATGACGGCGTTCATGTTCTCCGCCGGAACCTCTTCCGCCGCGTTCTTCGCACCTACTGCGTCGCACCAGTACTGGCCGAAGAAGCTCTTGCCGGAGGTCACTATTTTTTTATCGTCGTACTGGAAGAGGTAGAGCACCTTTTTGCGCGCTTCCGGCTTTATGTTCTTCACCTTTTTTTGAACGTCGGCGTAGACGCTTTTGCTGTAGGCGGAGGCTTCGCGGCTCTTCGCGCTCTCTGGGAATATCTGGCTCAGCGTCTTTATCCATTCGTCGTAGGTGCGCAGCACGTCGTAGTTCCACTTTGTAGGCGAGATGGCGACCGCCGTGAGGCCCGCCGCGCGGATCTTTTTGCCCATCTCCTTGTCGCCCGCAAGATAAAAGACAATATCGGGACGCAGCGTCATAAGCTCTTCGATGTTTATGTCAGAGCCGCTTGTGAAACCAGTCTGCGCCTTCAGTATATCGGGGAAAAGCTCGCCCAGCAGCCCCGCCTTCGCAGCGCCCATAGAGGCTGGGGGGATGCCCACTATTTTTTTGGCCGAGTTCAGAAATACCGTCACGACCGACGCAAAGGGAAGGATGCCGGCAATGGCTACCCTTTCTATTTTGTCTGGAAGAGTTACTTTAAAGCCGTCCTCGTCCGTTACGACGCGCGCGGCAAACGATGGGGCGGCAAACGACATAACCATCGCCGCCATTAAAAGCACAGCCAGTTTTTTCATAACGAAAGCTCCCTTTCTATCCATTCATTAAAAGCTCCGCCGATAAATATCGGGATGTCGCTTCGGTAGATGCGCCCGGAAAAACCCTCGTGCGGCAGGCTGACAAAGCGGCAGTCCGCCGGGGCCGCCGCGCGAAAAAGCGGGTCGGCTATCACTATATCCGCTTTTTTCAGCGTAGAAAATATCGCGTCTTCGTCGGGAAAGCCAAGCGGCGATATGGCGCGCACCCCGCGCAGGCGATAGTCCTCACGCAGCGCGCGCGCTATCGAGGCGCACTGCACCGGCTCGCCTATGACGAATATCTTGTCGTCTTCCGCAGCGCGCGGCGCGTTCAGCAAGCTTTGGTCCTCTCCACAAGCCGCCGCCTTTTCTATGAGCGCGAGCATTTCAAGCGTCACGCTTTCGCCGACCGGAAGGCCGGTGACGCACGGCGTGCCGTATATCTCGCGCAGCGCAGCAGCCGGCCCCTCTCCGCAGGATGAAACGACTACGTTCACGCAGGCCTCTCCCGCGTGCATCAGCTCATCCCACGAAGAGCCCATCGCCCAGCAGCCGACGACGGAACAGCCGTTTTCCTCAAAGAGCGCCCGCAGCGCGGGGACGTTGCCCGTCACCGAAAAATCAAGCGGCGTGACGCCAAGCAGATTGACGGATGGGCGCGCACCGGACGCGCGAGGCACGCGCGTTACATCCTTGCCGCAGAAGCGGCGCGCTATCGCCTCAAGCGCCATCGAAGCGCCGCTGTTGTAGGAGTGCATGCTGTTCGTCGCAAGCCCCAGCGTCGGCATCCCGCACCGCGCCTCTATAAGCCGCGCTATCGCCGGCAGGTCCGTCCCCATCATCATCGGGATAGGCGTCCCGGCAACGGCGACAAACCGCGGCTTCAGCTCCAGCGCTGCACGGCATACGTCGCAGATGAGCTTCTCGTCGTCGCCCATAAGCGCGTCCACCTCAGCGAGGGCGGAGACGTAGACCATAGAGGGCATATCGTACCAGCGCGGCTCGTCGTGCGTATTGTAGGTGGAGTTGCAGCCCGAGGCGTCGTGCATTATCGTCATGCCGCCCATCTCATAGAGCGCGGAGGCGACGCCCGAGACGTCCGCCGTATATGTCGAAAGTATCGAACTTGTCTGTTTCAACAGCAGCACCCCCAGCCCTTCACCTGAATGATTTTCTTGGTATCTTTTTCGTTTATCACAGCCTCGCATATCTCCTCCGCCATGCGCGCTATGCCGTCGTAGCCCCAAAAACCGCCGCCTTCCAGCACATTGACGAAGTGGGGCGTATCCGTGAAGTAGGCCGCCTTTTGACCGATGGCTATAGTCTCGTCCAAAGAAGAGGCGTTTGCGCGCGGCAGAAGGCCCATCTTCGGATGCACCGTAGCCGCAAGCTCAAGCTCCGGGTATTTTTCGCGCAGCCTGTCAAAAGCGGGACGCTCCTCCGGTATGAACTGATCCGCGTAGACGCACGTCACGTGTATGCCGTGGTCGAGCAGCAGCTCCGCAAGCCCAAGCGGACGCGGCGTAGCCGTGTAGTCTATGACAACGGGCCTCTCTCCAACAAGACGCGCGGCATACGAAAGCGCGCGCTCCGCCTCCGCGCGAAGCAGCGCCGTATCTATCTTTGGGATCTTCAGGCGCGCCGCGAGCTTGTCAAGGTTTTCCTCAATCTCGCGCGCCTCGTAGCTGAGCGGCAGATAAATATAATCCTGCCCGATGCGCTCCTTCAGATCCTTCACAGCCGTAAGCGCCGCCGGCATATAGGCGATGTTCAGCGAGCTTTCGGCCATCTTCCGGTATTCGTCGAAGCTCTTGCAGGCCGTTATCTCACGCACCGTAAAACCGGCGCTTTTTAGCATCCGCACAAAGTCCGAAGAGGCCTCCGTAGGATAATTGTTGCCGATTATGTTGACCGCCTTTGCGTCAAGCGCTGGACGCCGTTCAAGAAAACTGTACAGCCGCGAGCGCGTCATTGGGTCTGGCGGCGTCTTCGTCTTTCGCATTATCGGGTTCATGTAGCAGTCGGTGAAATATATATCGGGAAAACGCGCGAGGAGCTTTTCGTAAACGTAGTTCAGGTCGCAGCCCATGAAATGGTGGATGCAGCTCGTAAAAATAAGGACGGCGGCGGGCTGCTTTGGGAGCTTATTGAGAATGTCGGTCACGCCCTCTATTATCAGCGCCTCCATGTCGCCGTCAAGCACGTTGTTCTCGCAGACGGCGATCGTTGAAAAGCGGCTCGACGCGCCCATCTCCGCCGCCGTGAGCACGACGCCGCGAAGACAGCCCTGCGCGCAGACATATATCTGATGGCTCTCCGGCAGCAGCATCGCCGTATGGACGATGTTCCAGAGGCCGCGCGCGGGCGAGCCGTACTCCACGCCGTATTCATAAGGCGCAAGCGACGCGGCCTCCTTTATTTTAACCGTAGCCCCGCTGTAATCCGGCTTGTGGAGGTCTATCATTTCACGCCTCCACAGGCGTCAAGCACATTTTTTGCAAGCGCGCGGTATTCGTCCGCCATTTCGCTCTCCGGGAAGGCTTCAAGCACAGTCTTCTGCAGCTCCTCCGCCTGCTGCACGACGGAGCTGAAAGGCAGAGCGCCAACAATGCGCGACTCGATATCCGCCGCCAGCTCCTCCACTTTTTCCTCTTCGCGCGGCACGTTCCTGCGGTTCAAAATTATTCCGCCAAGCGACGCGTATCCGCGCTCGCGGAAATTCGCCACAGCCTGCGCGATATTGGCCGCGGCGTGAAGCGCCATATTCTCGCCGCTCGTGACGACGAAAACCTTCTTTGCGTAGCCCTCGCGTATCGGCATAGCGAAGCCGCCGCAGACGACGTCGCCAAGCACGTCATAAATCACGGCGTCCGGCCTGTATATCTCAAAAGCGCCCTTTTCCGAGAGCTTCTCCATCGCCGCTATGATGCCGCGCCCAGCGCAGCCAAGCCCCGGCGCGGGGCCGCCCGCCTCGACGCAGAGGACGCCCGCAAAGCCCTCCGTCACCATCTCTTCAAGCGAAAGCTCGGCGCCCCGTTTTTTTATCAGCTCCAGCACCGAAGGCGTCCGCCCGCCTCCGCGAAGATTCACCGTAGAGTCGGCTTTCGGGTCGCAGCCGATCTGCATTACGCGCATCCCCGACTGCGCAAAAGCAGCCGCAAGATTTGACGCCGTCGTAGATTTTCCAATGCCGCCCTTGCCGTAAATCGCGATCTTTATCATCCAAACGCCTCCAAATATAAAAATCCCTCTGCCGTACAAAGACAGAAGGATTTGGCATTGTTGAAAGACCAATCTTTTATATCACGCCTTCTGACTCCGAACATATCATCGTCAATTCAGAACGATTTCTATTTATTTTTACATCTGAATCATACCACCAGAGACGCAATAATTGCAAGTGGGAACGGCTATGGACTTTAGCTTTTTTACCGCCAAACTCGCAAGGCGCGCCTATTTACATTTTGATCCTAATAATTATGCTAACAATGCTGATAATCATGATTATTAGAGTTGTCAGCATTGCTGACGCCGTTTGGCCGCGCCGCGGCGTCAGCGTATTGACGGGCTTTGGGAGCCTCGCCTGTGGCCGCCGTGATATAGGGAAGACGCGGCGCGTCGAATAGCTCTCCGTCGTAAAAATATCTCTTTGCCTCATCCATGTCATTCAGCACAGCCCAGACCTCTTTTTTGCGGGCGCCAGAATCGTCCCAGATTTTATGAACGGAATACAACACCGGCCTCCCGTAAATATCTTTGTATAAAATATGTTCCTCATGGATGCTTTCGTAGCATTTTTTTACAAAAGCTGCGCTGAGCGCCGCCTTTGTATAGTCGTCTCCGAGAAACTCAAAATGTTCATTTATAATTGCGGTCGTCCTCGTCACACGTCCGCAGCTGGAATCGCTTTCATCGTAGGGATTGCCGAACCTGTCCGTCGCCTGCTTTGGCGTGCGGGCGTCCGCCTCGTCTATATCACGGCGGCGGAAACGGCGCCCGGCACGGATAAAAACGGCAATCGCAGCTGCAAGCGCCGCACCAATCAACGCAAAAGTTTCGAGCATACGACCCCACCTCTCCTTCTGTTCTGCAAATTTTTCCCCGCAAGCTATGAAGCAAAGACGACCGGCAACGCTTAACCATTTCTGGCGCACAGATGTAAGAATGTTCCAGCATTATTATATAAATTTTTCAAATAGTCAACACTATATTACACGATTTTGTAAGCGTTATCTTATAGACAGTACTCTTTTGCCTTTGTAAGCTCTTTCTTGCATGGGAGTGAGAAACTTTTGACAATCGGCGGCAGGATAAGGGAAGTTCGTAAACTTAACAGGATAACTCAGGAAAAACTTGCGGAACTGCTCAACGTTTCGCGGGTCACAATTTCCTCATGGGAAAATAATGAAAACGCTCCCACAGTGGACAACATCGTCTCGCTTGCTGAAACCTTTCGCGTCTCCATCGACTATCTGCTGCGCGGCGCTGAACCTGAAACCGACTGTGAAATGCCCGGCAGACTTTCATCTCCGAAGCAGGAGGATATTTTCCTCGACCTCTTCAAAAGCCTCGGCCCAGTCGAACGCGACGAAGTGATAAAATTCATGCGCTATCAAAAAGCGCTCTCCGAGGGGAAAATGTAGCCTCTTATTTTTCTCGGCACCCGGATATGAGAGGCTGCGCCTTCATTTTGCCGCACCTCTGTCTAAAAACGGTAAAAAGTTTCGTCCTCCGACGTTATGCGGAGGACGAATTTTTTTACTTCACTATGGCTGTGAGCATAAGCTTTTTTAAAGCCTCACGCAGTACCGTTCTTGCCTCTATTTACAGGCTCTATTTCACGTATTTTTTCAGCTCGCCGTATCCTTGTTTGTCCATTTCTTCGTAGGGGACGAATCTCAGCGCCGCGCTGTTGATGCAGTAACGCGCGCCGTTTGGAGATTCCGGGTCGTTTGTGAAGAGGTGGCCCAGATGAGAGTCTCCGGCGCGGCTGCGAACTTCGGTGCGGCGCATGCCGTAGGAATCGTCTTCTTTATATACGATGGCGTTGTCGTCTATGCCTTTGGTGAACGCGGGCCAGCCGCAGGAGCTTTGATATTTGTCGGACGACGAAAAGAGCGGTTCGCCTGTGGCGGCGTCTACGTAGATGCCGCGCCGCTCTTCTTTGTAAAATTCGTTGTCAAAGGCCGGCTCCGTCGCGTTTTGCTGCGTCACCGCGTACTGCCGCGGCGTCAGTTTCTCTTTCAGCACAGCGTCGGAGGGCTTTTCATATTTTTTCGCGTCTACTTTTATTTCGCGCGCCTCCTTCATCTCCTGCGGTGAGATATGACAGTAGCCGCCGGGGTGTTTCGTCAGGTAATCCTGATGGTATTCTTCGGCCTTGTGGAAATTTTTAAGCGGCTCTATTAGCACATAAAAGCCGTTTTCGGCGCGGCGTTTTTCAACCGCGGCAACCTTTTCAACTATTTTTTTCGCAGCTTCGTCGGTGTAGAATATCCCCGTCTGGTACTGCGTGCCGACGTCGTTGCCCTGCCTGTTTTCAACGCTTGGGTCTATTACTTTGAAAAAGGCAAAGAGCAGCGTTTCAAGCGAGACCTTCGTTTTGTCGTATTCCACGCGAACGGTCTCGCGGTAGCCCGTGCCTCCGGCGCAAACCTGCTCGTAGGAGACCTCGTCCATCGGTTTTCCGTTTGCGTAGCCGGAGACGGCGTCTATTACGCCGGGGATGCCTTCCATATATTTTTCAAGCCCCCAGAAGCAGCCGCCTGCGAGATATATTACGTTTTTTTCTGCATTTGCATTTTTTTCCATACTTGCACCGCCTTTCTTTAAAGCCGCATTATCCCCCGCCGAGGCGCTTTCGCGCAATGTGAGAAATGCTGTGCCAACCACAGCCGCCATTATCAATATTACGCACGCTAATTTTTTGAGTTTCATGCGGACCTCCTGTTGATAATTATTTTAAATTAACTAGATGATAGCACTTTCTCTGGCAATAAAAAAGAGGGGATCTCTCCCCTCCCGCATTTTGCCTCATTTAAATTTTTTTGCTGCACGTCCGCTAGATTATCATTTTCGTGATTTCGCTTACGTCCTTGCGGTTTTTCTGGCGGCGCGTGTCGTCGCCGGGGTAGCCTATCGCAACTATGGCGCGCACGGTGTCGCCTTCTGGCATTCCGAGCAGTTTTTTTACCTCCGCGTCGTCGAAGGTGCCGATGACGCAGGTGCCGAGGCCCTGTTCCTCCGCCTCAAGCAGCAGGTAGGCGGTGGCTATGCCCACGTCGCCCGCCGCGAAGTGTTTGCTGCCGTAGGTCTCCGTCACTTTCGGCATGAGGATGACCTCCGCGTCTTCCGCGACGACGATGAAGGCTGGGACGTATTCGGTCCATCTGTTGAGCCCTATCTGCTGGCAGAGCTTAGAGAGCGCCTCTTTTGTCTCTTTTTCCGTCACTATGACGAAGTTCCACGGCTGGCTGTTGCAGGCGGACGGCGCAAGCGACGCGGCGTTGACGCAGCGCACGAGCAGTTCGTCGTCCACCCCGGTCTCACGGAAGCTGCGGCAGCTCTGTCTTTTTGTAGCGAGTTCATAAAAATCTTTCACAAAATTTCCCCCTGTCGGTTGTCTAAACGGGTTAGTATTCCAGTGTTTCGCCGGGCTGCAGCACTATTATCTCCGTGCTGAGGAGGCTTGCGTTGCTCACTGCGGTCACGAAGTCTTCCGGGTCGGCCTTTATTTTGGGGAAGGTGTTGTAGTGCATCGGGATCGCCTTGACTGGGTTGATGAAGCCTACGGCGCGCGCCGCGTCTTCTATGTCCATCGTGAAGCATCCGCCTATCGGCAGGCAGGCTACGTCGATGTGTTCGGCGGCAAGAAGCTGCATGTCCATAGTGAGCGCCGTGTCTCCCGCGTGATAGAGCCTTTTGCCCGCAAGTTCGATGACGTATCCGCAGGCAAGGCCGCCGTAGCGGACCTCTCCGTTTTCAATGATCGGGTCGCCGTGGATGGCGGGCGTCATTTTGACGCGGCCAAACGGGTAGGTCACGCGTCCGCCTACGTGCATACTTTCCGTGCGCACGCCCTGCGCCGCAAGCCAGGTGGCCGTTTCGCTGCAGGTGAAGACTGTGGCGCCGGTGCGCAGAGCAATTTCTATCGTGTCTCCGAGATGGTCTCCGTGCGTATGGGTGAGAAATATGACGTCTACTTCGGTGAAGTCAGAGGCCTGTTCCACGGCCTGCGTGTTGTTTGTCAAAAACGGGTCTATGAGCGCCTTAAAGCCGTCGCTCTCAATGTAAAACGCGCTGTGTCCAAGGAAACGAAGTTTCGGCAAAATATATACCTCCAATAGTTAATAATTATTTTAATCTTTATTTCCTGCACCTATTATACCCGATATATTTCAATTATAAGCAGGGCGGATTACTTACGCAAACGATGGGATTATGTACAAAAACGGCCCTCGCGTTACGCAGCGAAGGCCGTTTTATGATTATAAAGGTTATACGAGCGGCTTTACCGTCTTTATCGAAAGTTCTTCCAGCTGTTTGGCTTCAACTTCTGTTGGAGCGGCGGTCATCGGGCACTGCGCCTTCTGGTTTTTCGGGAAGGCCATGACGTCGCGGATGGACTTGCTGCCGGTCATCAGCATGACTAAGCGGTCTAGGCCGATGGCGAGGCCGCCGTGCGGGGGCGTGCCGAAGCTGAGTCCGTCGAGCAGGAAGCCAAAACGGTCGCGCGCCTGTTCCGGCGTGAAGTTGAGCGCCTGGAAGGCCTTTCCCTGCATCTCGGGGTCGTGTATCCTTATGGAGCCGCCGCCCAGCTCCGTGCCGTTGAGCACGACGTCGTAGGCGCGTGAACGCACCTTGCCCGGCTCCGTCAGCAGATGTTCCATGTCTTCGTCCATCGGCGCCGTGAACGGATGATGCACCGCCGTGTAGCGGCCGGTCTCCTCGTCCCATTCAAAGAGCGGGAACTCAGTCACCCAGAGGAAGCGGAAACCTTCCTGCACCATGCCGCGCTCGCGGCCCAGCTCAAGGCGTATCTGCCCCAGTATTTCGCAGGCTTTGCGCCAGCTTTCGTCGGCCATGATGAAGAGCGCGTCGCCGTCCTCTATCTGCGAAAGCTCTTTGAGCTTCGCAAGCTGGTCGTCGCTCAGGAATTTCACAAGCGGGCCTTTGAGTTCTCCGGCCTTCACCTGGAAGTTCGCCATGCCCTTCGCGCCTAGCGCCTTCGCGCGGTTTTCAAGGTCCGTCATCTCTTTGCGTGAAAGAGACGCGCCGCCTGCAAGACGGAGCCCCTTTATCGTGCCGCCGTTTGCGACGAGCGCAGCAAACGGATTTTCGCCGCCTGCAAAGACCTCTTCAAGGCTGACCATCTCCATGGGGATGCGGAGGTCGGGCTTGTCTGCGCCGTATTTGTTCATCGCCTCGTCCCACGTCATGCGCTGAAACGGTGTGGCCACCTCAACGCCCTTTAGTGTGGTGAAAAGCCCAGCCAGATAGTTCTCGACGAGCCTCATTATGTCCTCTTCGGTGATGAAGCTCATTTCAAGGTCTATCTGCGTAAATTCCGGCTGTCTGTCTGCACGCAGATCTTCGTCGCGGAAGCATTTGACTATCTGCATGTACCGGTCAAGGCCGCTCACCATCAGAAGCTGCTTGAAGAGCTGCGGCGACTGCGGCAGAGCGTAGAAGGCGCCGGCGTTGACGCGGCTCGGCACAAGGTAGTCGCGCGCGCCCTCCGGCGTTGATTTCGTAAGCATCGGCGTCTCAACTTCGATGAAGCCTTCGTCGCCGAAATAGTTGCGCGTGTAGCGCGTCACGTCGTTGCGCATTTTGAGGTTGTTCTGCATCGTCTCGCGGCGCAGGTCGAGATAGCGGTATTTCATGCGCAGGTCTTCGTTTACAGAGTCTGCGTTGTCTATCTCAAACGGTATCAGCTTCGACGGAGAAAGCAGGATGAAGTCGTCCGCAAGCAGTTCCACCTGTCCTGTGGGCAGTTCGGGGTTTTCTGTGCCTTCGGGGCGCTTGCGCAGACGTCCCTTTACCGCGAGCACATACTCGCTGCGGAGGGCGCCGGCGCGCTCGTGAGCTTCCGCGTTGTGCTCCGGGTTGAAGACGACCTGAGTGACGCCCGTCTTGTCCCAAAGCTCAATGAAGATTATCCCGCCAAGGTCGCGGCGGCATCTGAGCCAGCCGTTCAGTATAGTTTCTTTTCCCGCGTCTTCAAGCCGCGGCGCGCCGCAGAAGATATTTCTCTGCCATGATGCGTCGTAATGTCGGTCCATCAAGTATTCCCTCTTCTTTATATAAAAAATTTATTTCAGCTTGTTGATGAGCTGTTCGGCGGTCATCTCTTGCTGCTCGCTCGTGCCCAGGTTTTTCACAGTGACGACGCCCTTTTCCATCTCCGTGGCGCCTATGATGCAGGCAAACTCCGCGGAGGCGCCGGCGGACTTCATCTGGCCCTTCATTGCGCGGCCCATGTAGTCCATGTCGGCGGAGATGCAGTTCATGCGCAGCGTACGCATGAGCGCCATCGCGTCAAGACGCGCGTCCGGCTCCGCCGCTACGACGTAGGCCTTGTTTGCCGGCTTTCTGCCGAAGCTGCAGCCCTGAGCCTCCATCGTGAGGATGACGCGCTCAATGCCGGAGGCAAATCCTACTCCGGGAAGGTGCGGGCCGCCGATGGCCTCAGAAAGATTGTCGTAGCGCCCGCCGCCGCAGACTGCGTTCTGTGAGCCGAGGTCGCCGGAAAGTATCTCGTAGGCCGTCTTTGTATAATAGTCGAGCCCGCGCACAAGGCGTTTGTCGTGGACTACGGCCGCGCCTATTTTGTCCAGCCCGCGCTGGAGCTGCGCGAAGTGATCCTTGCATTCGTCGCAGAGGTGGTCCATGACGGAGGGAGCGCCTTCCGTTATCTCCTTGCATATCGGGCTTTTGCAGTCCAGAATGCGCAGCGGGTTTCTGTCGTAGCGGCTCTTGCATGAGTCGCAGAGCTCGTCAAAGCGCGGCCTCAGATAGTCCTGAAGCGCCTTGCGGTAGACGGGGCGGCAGTTCGGACATCCGACGGAGTTCAGCACCACCTGAAGGTTTGAGAGGCCGAGCCTGCGGTAAAGCTCCATTGAAAAATCTATAACCTCTAGGTCGACAAAGGCGTCCTGCGCGCCGAGCGCCTCTATGTCAAGCTGCACGAACTGGCGGTAGCGCCCCTTCTGCGGGCGCTCGTAGCGGAACATCGGGCCTATGCTCCACAGCTTTGCGGGCTGCGTGCCCTTCGTCATTTCATTTTCCACATACGAACGGACCATCGACGCGGTAAGCTCAGGACGTAGCGTGATGCTGCGGCCGCCCTTGTCGATAAAGGTATACATCTCCTTCTCAACGACGTCCGTCGTCTCGCCCACGCCGCGGCAGAAAAGCTCCGTATGCTCGAAAATGGGGAGATGCACCTCTTTATATCCATAGTCGTCCGCAACATTGCGGCACATATTAGTCACATAAGCCCACTTCCAAGATTCATCGCCAAGTATATCTCTTGTTCCACGCGGCGCCTTGACAGCTTCCATCCTAACCGCCTCCTGATAAGTATGTAGGAAAATATTGATTCCATATTAAAAGGATATAATACTTCATATATGGCGTGAAATTCAAGGCTTAGTTGCTATTTTTACAAATTTTCGCTCATATTTCAGGGGCTTTTGACAAAGGCGCGGCTATCACGTATAAAATAAAAGACGGAGAGTGATGTCATCATGATGGAATTTGTAAGAACAATAGAAGCAATAGACGCGCACACGGCGGGCGAGCCGATACGCGTCGTCACGTCGGGCATCCCTAAGATCCCAGGCGGCACGATGCTTGAAAAAATGGATTATTTTGCGCGTCACTACGACGGCATACGCCAGATGATTTTAAAGGAGCCGCGCGGCCACAAGGACATGTTCGGCGCGGTGCTTGTGCCGCCTGTTACGGACGACGCAGACCTCGGCATACTTTTCATGCACAACGAGGGCATGAGCACCATGTGCGGGCACGGCACGATAGGCACTGTGAAGGCGGCCGCGGAAACCGGCCTGCTCACGCTCGCGGAGGGCGAAAACATAATAAAAATAGACGCACCTGCCGGACGCATCACAGCGGAGGCGGTCGTTGCAGGAGGACGCGTGCGCAGCGTCGCCTTTACGAACGTTCCGGCCTTCGTTTATAAAAAAGAGATAGTCATTCCGGTGGACGGCGTCGGAGATGTCACAGCGGCCGTCGTATACGGCGGCGCCTTTTATATCTTCATCGAGGAAGAAAAGCTGGGCCTTAAGGTGCTGCCCGAAAACACAGCGGCTCTTACGGCGCGCGCGATGGAAATGAAGCGCTGGGTCAACGCGAACATGGACGTCCATCATCCCGAAAAGCCGGACATCCGCGACATCTACGGCGTCATAATAATGTCGCCCGACACACGCACCGAAGGCGGCTGCGCGGGGCGCCACATCTGCGTATTCGCGGAGGGCGCGGTGGACCGCTCGCCCTGCGGCACAGGGACGTCGGCGCGCATGGCGTTGCTTGTTGCACGAGGCAGGCTCGCGATAGGCGAAAAATTTAACGCGGCAAGCATCATTGATACGAAATTCGAGGGCACGCCGCTTGCTTCAGTCAAGGAATGCGGATACGACGCGATA
The DNA here is from genome assembly GCA_036655895.1 of Cloacibacillus sp. Lineage (NCBI taxonomy): Bacteria > Thermotogati > Synergistota > Synergistia > Synergistales > Synergistaceae > Cloacibacillus > Cloacibacillus sp. Next base: position 60,460 of record JAVVPF010000008.1, read on the forward strand.
ATCCCAAAAGTCGCAGGCGGCGCGTGGATAACGGGCTTCAACCGCTTCGTGCTCGACCCGTCGGACCCTCTGCCCGAAGGCTTTTTAATATAAAATTTCATCATAAGGGAGAAAATAAAAATGACCTACCGTTCTAAGGAACATGGACTTTTTTCCGGCAAAGGCTCGTCCTCGCGCCGCGCCATCTACAAGGGCTGCGGCTATGACGACGGCGACCTTTCAAAGCCTCTCATAGGCATAGTAAACACGGCAAACGACGCGGGGCTGGGCCACGTGCATCTAGACAGGCTCGCGGCGCGCGTCCGCGCCGGCATCCTACAGGCGGGCGGCACGCCGTTTGAATTTGGCACGATAGCCACCTGCGGCGCCGTGCCCATCGGGATGCCTCACTTTCGCTACGAGCTGGTCATCCGCGACGTCATAGCCTCCTCCGTTGAGATAATGACAGGCGTGCAGCTGCTGGACGGCCTAGTGCTGCTTGCCTCCTGCGACAGCATCATCCCCGGCGTCCTCATGGGCGGCATCCGCGCCGACGTGCCCTGCATCGTTCTGACGGGCGGGCCGCAGGAGGTCTGCAAAAGCGAAGGGCGAAGCGTCGTCATGAGCGAGCTAGACCAGCTCGTCTTCGGCGCGGACTACGCAAACGACGAGGCGCGCGAAAAGATACGCTGGCTCGAGGACCACGTCTGCCCCGGAGCGGGCGCCTGTTCGCTGATGGGAACGGCAAACACCATGCAGATACTGGCGGAGGCGCTTGGCATGGCGCTGCCGGGCTCCTCCTGCGTGCCCGCCGTATATGCCGAAAAAGAACGCTACGCAACGCAGACGGGACGGCGCATCGTAGACCTCGTAAAAGAGGGCGTGAAGCCAAAGGACATATTGACGCGCGAGGCTTTGTTAAACGGCGTCATAGTGACAATGGCGCTCGCAGGCTCCACCAACGCCGTGCTGCATCTGCTCAGCTTCGCGCGCGAAGTGGGCGTCGAACTCACACTTGACGACTTCGACCGCCTCTCGGAGAGCGTGCCGGTAATTAGCCGCGTCATACCCACCGGACGTGCCACAATAATAGACCTCTACAACGCGGGCGGCGTGCCCGCGGTGCTTGGAGAGATGAAGGACTATCTGCACAAGGAGTGCCTCACCGTATCTGGACACACCATAGGCGAGATAGCCGAACTGCGCGTCTCGTGCGACCACGAGACGCTGACGACGGCGGCCGATCCCGTCTTTAAAAACGGCGGCATCGCCGTGATGCGAGGCAACATCACGCCAAACGGCGCGATATGCCGCACGACGACCATCTCGGAGAAGATACGCAAATTTGAAGGCCCTGCGCGCGTATTCAATTCCGACGAAGAGGCGCACCACGCCGTCGTAAGCGGCGGCATAAATAAGGGCGACGTCATAGTCATTCGCTACGAGGGCCCGCGCGGCGCGCCCGGAATGCGCGAAATGATGATGACCACCGACGCTTTAGTCGGCATCGGCATGGGACAAGAGGTCTTTGTGCTGACCGACGGACGCTTCTCCGGCTTCACGGAGGGCGCAGCCATTGGACACATCTCCCCGGAGGCCGCCGTAGGCGGAGTTATCGCCATCGTTCAAGACGGAGACAGGATAAAAATAGACATCCCGGCGCGAAAGGTAGACCTTCTGCTTTCAGAGGAGGAGATCAACAGGCGCCTCACGCAATGGAAGCTGCCGCTCAAACGCGAGCGCGGCATCCTTGGCATCTACGCCAAAACCGCGCTTCAGGCGCACGAAGGCGCCATGATAGACGACAGAGTGACCGACGAAAGCCAAGTACACGGAAGGTAGCGCGCAGCCTATAAATCACAAAAATAGCCGCGTCGGTTTGCTACCCCGATGCGGCTTTGATTTTAAAGGATATTCTGTTCATCGGCCATGGACTCCAGCTCTTCCATCGTTTTCATTACGATGTTTCCTTTTTTTACCTGCGTCTCCGACAGGTGAATGGCGCGGAGATTAGCGGGGCTGTAAAACGGGTCCATTGAGACCTCAAAGGGAATACGCCCCTCACGGCTCATTTTTTTTGCAAAAATCGTAAAGGCGGTGGTCATATTCAGGCCCAACTCCCTGCACGTCGCCTCCATATCTTTTTTCAGCTCTTCATCCATACGGATATTAACAAGTGTCTGCGGCATGGCAAGCACCTCCTTTGTAAAGACAATTTTACCACAATATCTTTACAAAAGTCTTCAGCATTTACAAATCGCCTTAAGCTGTTACAATAACTTCATGGGGAGCTTGCTTGCGCAGGCTGAGAGGAGGCGTCGCCTCGACCCGGTGAACCTGATGCGGATAATGCCGCCGTAGGGAGAATAGCTTGTTTATTTGTGGCTGTCTCATGCGGGGCGGCCACTTTCTATTTTAAGGAGTGTTTCAACATGGAAGATACAAAAAGGAGCACGAGACAGAACGCGCTCATTTGGTTTGGAGCCGCGGTATCCATCGCGGAAATCTACACGGGCACGCTCTTTGCGCCGCTTGGCATGGCGCGCGGCATGACGGCGGTCATCGCCGGACACATTGTAGGCGGGGCGCTGATGTACATGGCGGCGCTCATCGGCGGGCTCTCCGGGCGCGGCGCTATGGAGAGCGTGAAACTGTCGTTCGGCGAGCAGGGCGCAAAGTTCTTTGCCGCGCTCAACGTGCTTCAGCTGGTCGGCTGGACGGCGGTCATGATAATCGGAGGCTCCATCTCGCTCGGGCTGATACTAAACCCCATCTTCGGCACGCAGAACAGGCTTTGGTGCGCGCTCATCGGCCTCCTCATCGCCTTCTGGATAATGCTTGACATGAAAAATTTCGAGCGCGTCAATAAATTCTCCATGGCGCTGCTCTTCGTCCTCTCGCTTGTGCTGACGGCACTCGTCTTTACGGAAAACAGCGCGCCGGCGGCGGGCGGCAGCCTCTCCTTCGCCTCCGCTATGGAGCTTTCGTCTGCAATGCCGCTTTCGTGGCTTCCCCTCATCGCCGACTACATGCGCGACGCGAAAGAGCCGCGCAGGAGCGCGGCCGTAAGCACCGGCGTCTACTGCACCGTCAGCTGCTGGATGTACTTCATAGGCTTGGGCATCGCGCTCCACACGGGCGGCGCGGACGTGGCGCAGATAATGGCGGGCGCGGGGCTTGGCGTGGCAGGCGTTCTTATAGTGCTTTTCTCAACTGTGACCACCACCTTTCTTGACGCCTTTTCCGGCGGCATAAGCTTCCACGTCATCTGCTCCGGCGTAAAAGAAAAAGCGGCTGCCATCGCCGTCTGCGGAGCTGGCACAATGGCCGCTGTCGTCGGAGGCTCCGAAAGCTACGAGGGGCTGCTCTACCTCATATCCTCGGTATTTGCGCCGATGGCCGCCGTCATGATAGCGGACTTTTTTATATTAAAGAAAAATTACGCCGCCTCCTGCGTCTCAGTAAAAAATATGTGCGTCTGGTGCGCTGGCTTTGCGCTCTACAGGTATCTCATCAGCATTGATTTCAGTTGGGGCGTGACGCTTCCGGTAATTGCCGCCACAATGATGCTGACGGTGGCCGCCGGAAAGTTTTTACCCGGTAAATAGCGCCAAAATTGAGAAAATCACTTCTATTCTTTACTTTTTTCCACAAAAAGGGCTACAATATAGGTACTAAATACTTAGACACATTTTCAGGGGGAGATTCCAATGGATGTAAAGAGCAAAGCATATCAGGAACTGCTGAAAAAACGTCCGCTTAACGTACAGGCTCGCTTCGGCGATTCGGAGATGGGACTTGTCAGCGGGCGTGATATCGCGGCGGCGGCCAGAGAAGTCGATTCCATAGTACTCGCGGCAAACGCGCGCCATCCGCTCGTAGTCAAAGCGGTGCTTGCGGCGGCAAAGAAAAAGAATGCGGCGGTACTCATAGAGCTGGCAAAATCAGAGGCTACATACTGCGGTTCAACCTATGAAAACCTTCCCGAATACGCTCTCAAGTATTCGGCGGAGATGGGACACGGCGCGGTATTCGGCCTCCACGTCGACCACTACGCGATCAAAAGCGGCGCGGACGTACTCAAAGGCGTTGGCCACCTCACAAAGATACTGAACGGCGGCTTCACCTCCGTCGCCATCGACGCGTCGCACCTTGACGACTACGACAACTTCGCGGCCACTCGCGCGCTTGCGGACTGGCTTCCCTCGGAGCTTGGCCTTGAAGTCGAAGTGGGAGAGATAAAAGGCCCCGGCGAGCTCTCCACAGTCGAAGAGGCGCTCTACTACATCGGCGGCCTCAACGCGTGGCAGGTCTTCCCGGACTACCTCGCCATCTCAAACGGCAGCCTCCACGGCACCTACGACCCCACGGCCGGTCAGATGGAAGGCATCGACCTGACCCGCACAAAGGCGATAGCCGACGCCATCGCTCCCTACGGAGTGGCGATAGCGCAGCACGGCATCTCCGGCACGCCGCTTGACAAAGTATCCACCTTCCGCAAGTACGGCATCCGCAAGGGCAACGTAGCAACGCTCTTCCAGAACGTCTACTACGGCGTCAAGATGGATGAAAACACCGGAAACGCCATCACAGAGGGCGGCACCTACACAAAAGAAGCCGACCGCGGCGTCTCAATGGAACTCTGGGAGAAGATCGTCAAAGCAGCGGACGAAAAAGGCATGAGCCGCAAGAGCGGAGACTACAAGAAACTCAACCTCCCCTTCTGCGACATGATCTTAGCCGAGCCGCAGCCCGTCATCGACCGCATAGTCGATGAGATGACCTACTGGGCGGAGCGCTTCATCACAGCATTCGGAGCCGAAGGCAGCGCAGACGCCGTGGCCGAAATAATGGCAAAACGCGTTGATCAGAACGCGGCGCCCGACCGCAAAGTGCTTGGCGAAAGAAAGAACTACACCGAAGCCACAGCACCCGGCAAATACGGCAAAGTAAAAGACGGCAAGAACTACGACGATTAAAACAAGGCCGCAGCCAGCGCCGTTACCGTAAAACCTTAAAATGACGCCTCCATCCGGGGCGTCATTTTTTATCGTCATAAAACTGTACATTTGCACTATTTACCTATGTTGACACGTTATATCCACAATGATATTATAAAAACAGGCGATATAAAGTTTTAATGCGCCAAATAAAAGACAACATCTGAAAGCATAAGATTATTTACGTGCGTGACGCTGTTTTTATATTATATTAAAAGGTGGGGATATTTAATGAAAAGATTCATCGTATGTCTAATAGCGCTGTGCTGTCTGACGCTCTTTGTCGAAGACGCCGCCTGGTCCGCGCCTCGTATAGATTGTCACGCGGAGGCTGGCGCGCAATTCTGCCAGCCGCACTGCCCCCGAAACTGATTTTATCGCGCGGCAAATATAGGCTGCGGCCGTCATTTCACCAACGCCGGCCCCTCGCGCCTTCGCACCGCTTCTAGGGCCCGCTTGCGCCAAAAACGTTTATCCGCAAAACGCCCTCGCATCGCCGTTTTCACAGGCTGCGGGGGCGTTTTATTGTGCAATAACATTCCAGCCTCAATCAAACTATTATTCAAAATCCCATCATTTAATAAATAGAAAATAGGTAAAACTACGCGCACGCTTCGCTTTATGCCTAGTATATGTTGTATACATGAAATTTAAGTAAAAATTTAAGAAGGAGGGCCGTTTGGGATTTTCCAAAAAAGTGGAGCGCTATGTGATGGTTGTTTTTTAGATCAAAATTCGAAAGGGGATTTGCAATACTATGAAAGACATCATCAAACTATCTCCAATCTGTGTCATTGCGGGCCTCATGCTCTCCGGCATGGACATTCTCATCGCGGCGCCGCTTTCCTTTATGTACGCTTCAATGGTTGCAATGGCCGTAGACCATTACAAATTTCAGGAACTTGTAGACGCGGCTCTTGAAAACCTCAAGCACTTCCTTATCGTTTTTCTTATACTCCAGCTTGCGTACGCCGTCGCCGAATGCTTCATGGCGACTGGAGTAGCAGCCTCCGTCATAAACATGTCGCTTGCGGCGGGCCTGGATGCGAAAACCATCGCCGTCGTCGCCTTCCTGCTCACCTGCGTGCTGTCAACGGCCACAGGCACCTCATGGGGTACCTTCGCCGCCTGCGCGCCCATCTTCCTCTGGCTCAACCATATAGTCGGCGGCAACATCCTGCTGACGATAGGCGCCATCGCCGGCGGTTCGTGCTTCGGCGACAACATAGGGCTGATCTCTGACACCACGATAGTCAGCTCCGGCATCCAGGAGGTAGAAGTCATAAAAAGAGTCCGCCATCAGGGCGTCTGGTCTCTGCTCTGCCTCTTAGCCGGCGCCGCCGTCTTCTATCTCGCCTCACTAAATATGTCCTCCGCAACGGCGCAGGCCTCCGACGCCATCTCGCAGATACCGGCCGACGTCTGGAAAAAGCTCGGCGAGGAACGCCCCTCCGCCGTCACATTGCTGAACCTAGTTAAGACCGGCGTTCCATACTACCTCGTCATTCCGCTCATCGTAGTCATCGGAACGGCCATCAAAGGCTACAGCACACTCATCTGCCTCGGCTCCGGCATAGTCTCCTCCCTCATCTTCGGAATGATAGCCGGCACCGTTACCAGCCTCAACGGCTTCTTTGACCTGCTCTACACCGGCTTCTCAGACGCCGGCAGCTGGTCGATAGCGATGATGCTCTGGGTCGGCGCGTTCGGCGGCGTCATGCGCAAAATGGACGCCTTCGCCCCAATCGCCGCCCTCGTCCTGAGAATGGTGCATAAAGTCCGCCACCTCATCTTCGCAAACGGACTGCTCTGCATGCTCGGAAACGCGGCCCTCTCCGACGAAATGGCGCAGATAGTGACAATAGGCCCGATAATCAAAAACATGACCGAAACCAGCGTCGTCGGCAGCAAAGAGGACATGTACACCCTGGCCCTCCGCAACGCCACTCTCTCAGATGCGATGGGCGTCCTTGGCTCACAGCTCATCCCGTGGCACTGCTACATGGGATTCTTCCTCGGCATCAGCGCCTCCGTCTACCCGTTGGCCACCGGCATCACCGCGGGCGACATCATCTCGCACAACTACTACTCAATGATAGCCGTAGCCTCGATGCTCATCCTCACCTACACCGGCTGGGACAGATACATCCCGCTCTTCAAACTCCCAACCGAACCGCAGGTCTACCTAAAGAACGAAGCCGCGCTATACGAGAAAAAGGCGTAGCGGGCGGGGAAACCTGTAAAATCTCAATTAAAAATATCAATGAGAGACGCTCTTTGCAAAATCTGCAAAGGGCGTCTTTTTATATCATCCTAAAATATTCCATATACTTTTTGAATTTATCCTGCGCCAAGAGGCAAGTGTCTGTCAGATAACCTTTTTCCTTCGGCCATTCGTTTAGTCCGCGATAATAGAACAGTTTTAGTTCGTCTTCTATGATAAAGGGAGTGATGCCGTGTTTGAGACATTCTTTGAACATTATGAGCCTTCCGACGCGGCCGTTTCCGTCCTGAAATGGGTGGATGCGCTCAAAAGCGACGTGAAAATCAAGAATATCCGTCAGAGTTACGCCTTCCTTCGCTTTCGCGGCACGCAGCAGCGCCGTCATTTCACCATGCACCGCCTCGGGCGCTGCGGTCTCTCTGCCTCCGACTTCGTTTGGCATCTTTTTGTAATCTCCAACGGCAAACCAGCCTTTGCGGCTGTCTGTCGTCCCGTTTTTTAGGATAAAGTGCAGCTCTTTGATGTATTTCTCGCTCAGGGTACATTTTGCGCGGTCAATTATCGAGTCGACGCAGCGAAAGTGATTTGACGTCTCTATGATGTCGTCGACATTTACGCTTTTTCCCGTGGCGCCAATAGAGGCCGTCTCAAAAATATATCTCGTCTGCTCGTGCGTCAGACTACTGCCCTCAATGTGGTTTGAGTTATAGCTAAATTCGATTTGCAGCTTGTGGTAGAGGCCGCCGGAAAGGCGCGCCGCCCGCTCCGCTTTCAGCGCATCAAGCAGGGAGGCGGGGCGTGATGCCTTTACGTTTTTTCTTTCCGGTTTAAGGGCCTCTTCCGGTACGTTCCATGTTTTGCCCGTGAGAAAGGCCCCTGGTATATTTCCATCCGCGCAGTATTTGCGCACGCTCCGTTCGGAGACGCCCCAGTTTTTTGCCGCCCGCGCAACTGACAGATATGTCATTTCCTTCACCTCACGCTTTGCGGAATTATAATAATATGCACTTTGTTACAATAAGCATATCACGCTACCGGCAAAAAACATAGGACAAAGTGATGTCTTTTTACGTTTATTTTGCCGCAGGCTAAAAAACAAAACGGCCAGCCGGCGCGCTTTTGTTTTGGCGGGGGCCGGCTGGCATGTGGGTGCGGGGTGCGGGCTTTACAGCCCTTCGAGTATTCCCTTTAGTTTTGCGCGTATCTTTTTTAGGCGCGCGCCTACCGCCTGCTGCGTTAGGCCGAGCGTTTCGGCTATCTCTTTTTGCGTGAAGCCCTCCATGAGCGCCTGCGTCATGTCCAGTTCGTCTGCCGTGAGCGCCGCGCGGAGCATTTCGCGCAGTTCGGCTTCGCTGTATCTTTTTTGGCTCTCGTCCTCACCTACCGTCTCTTCTATGTCTTCAAGCAGCACTTCGCAGGCGGCGTCGCTTCTTGTGCGCAGGCGCGCCGCCGCGTTGCGCACGTAGCCGGGCATGTTGTTTTTTAGAAAGGCGGCAAGCCACGTCATGTCGGGGCATTTTGGTATGAGGACGAGCAGCGCCATGTAGCCCTCCTGAACGAGATCGTCAAACTCCGCGCCTCGGCCGTAGTACCTGCGAGCGAGGGAGCGCACGAGAGGCGTGTATTCGGATACAAGCTGCTCCGTTGAGGCGGCGTTACTCATAGCCCACCTCCAGATGAACAAAGGACCTTGCGGGATAGGATATGGCGCGCGAAAAGCCGGCGCGGCGCGCCATGTCGCAAAGCTCGGGCTGCAATTCTTTTGGCACGGAAACGTCAGCGGCAAGGCCCTTCATGTGGCGGCTCGCCGAAGCGCCGCCTACCGTCCGGTTGTGCTCCGCGCAGCGGTAGCCGCTGGTTATCACCATGGGCCTCTCCAGCAGATCACGAAGGCTCTGCAGCGCCGCCACCAGGCGCGGATGCGTCATGACGCGGTGGCAGCACGGACACTGCAGTTCCATGAGGTTGAAATTTTTTGCAATTTGAAAATCGTTAAGGCGCATGACGATACATCTCCTTTTTATTTTTTTCGTGTTTGGGGGCCTCTTTGGTTGTGCGGCCGGCAGCGCGCGCCGCGTGAGTGTTTTTGTGGGAAATTTTTTGGGAGGCGAAGAGGGAAGCCCCTCCCCGCCGTCATCCAACGCGGGCTAGGCCGCAGTTTTGCCGTTTTCCGATTGTTCTATCACCGTTCCCAGATGAACGACGGCCTTCGTCAGCTCTTCAAGACGTTTGTCCATGCGAATGAGCAGGAAGGAGGCCACCGCTATGGAAAATCCGTTTTGGATCATGTTTCCGGTCAGTTCGTCCATTATTTTTTCCTCCTGTGAATCAAAAATAGGAACCGCGCGATTTTTACGGCGGCCGTAAGCAGGCCGCGAATGTTTATTTTACGGAGGTTCGATTTGGCTCACCTTCTTTTTGTATGATAACTATAATAGTGCTTATGTGCAACATGAAATACAAATAGATACTTAAAAAGAACCATTGACAAAGTATATGTATAATTTATACTTACATAACAGGCACTAATAATTGCCAAAGAAGGGTGTGAACGGGACGTGACTGGAGAATTTGCGATAGCTGTCCATGCGCTGGTCTATTTGGATCACAAAAAAAGTTATGTCTCAAGCGAAGAGCTTGCGAAGAATGTCTGCACGAACCCGGCGCGCATCCGAATGGTGATGGGACGGCTGAAGAAGGCCGGCATCATCACGACGCGCGAGGGCGTGACGGGCGGCTACGCCGTCTGCTGCGACGCGGCGGCGCTTTCCCTGCGCGCGGTGAGCGACGCGGTGCAGGCGCGTTTTGTAGGTTCCGCGTGGCGCTCGGGCGATATGGATATGAACTGTCTTGTTGCCTCTGGAATGGCTGACGTTATAGACGGACTCTACGCGCAGATGGACGAAAAATGCCGCGAACATCTGGCGCGCATGACCCTAAAGGATGTCTCTGATAAGATTTTTAGCTGCAAAGAGAGGCCCGCGCAGGCCTGAAAATTTAGCCGCCGCTATTTGCCGTCTATGGCCTCGTTGCTCAGTTCGTCGGCGCGCTTGTTTTTTTCGCGGGGCACCCAGCAATAGGAAACGTCGATGCCCTCTGCTGCGGCCCACGCCTCTTTTGCAAGTTCGCGCAGATGCGGGAAGTTTATCTTCCACTGCTTTGAGAGCTGGCATACGACGAGTTTGCTGTCTCCGAATACTTTGAGCTGCGTCGCGCCGTTTGCCTTCGCCGCTTTGAGCAGCAGTATGGCCGCGTTGTATTCCGCTTCGTTGTTTGTCTTTGTGCCGAGATAGGCGGCCGTCTCCCAGACTACGGCGCCCGCTTCGTCGATAAGAAGCGCGCCAGCCCCGGCCTCTCCCGGATTGCCGCGCGAAGCGCCGTCAAAATATCCAATCATCATTTAAAACACAGCCCCTTTTACTCGTTTTTGCGTTATACTTTTCCATTATATGCGTAACTGATGCGGAGGTAAATGCAAAATGGCTGCTGTAAAAAAAACGAACGCTGTGAGGATACTTGAAGGGCTGAAGATCCCTTTTGAACTTTTGGAATACGACGTAGATATGGACGAACTTTCGGCGGAGGACGCCGCGGAAAAAACGGGCGTCGCTATGGAGCGCACCTTCAAGACGCTCTGCTGCCGGGGCGACAAGACCGGCGTCATGCTCGTCTGCGTGCCCGCCGGACGCGAGCTAGACTTTAAGGCGCTGGCGACGGCTAGCGGAAACAAAAGCGCGGAGCTTGTGCATTTAAAAGAGGTGCAGGCGCTCACCGGCTACGTGCGCGGCGGATGCTCGCCGCTTGGCGCGAAGAAAAAATATCCGGTCATAGTGGACGCCTCGGCGCTTTCCTTTGATTTTATAACGGTGAACGCGGGCCACAGAGGGCTGCTCTTCAAGCTCGCGCCGCAGGACATCGTGCGCGCGGCAGAGGCCGCGACCGCAAGTGTGACGCGTTGAGCGGCCTGACGAACGAAAGCGGCGCGCGTCCCGCGCTGTGGAAGATAATCACCGCCTACCTCTTGGTATACGTCATCTGGGGCTCGACCTACCTTGCAATACGCTTTTCCGTCGAGACCATCCCGCCGCTGCTTTCCGGCGGCATACGGTTTCTCGCGGCGGGGATACTGCTCTTTGGCGCGTGCTTTGCGCGGACGAAAAAAATGCCGCCGCTCAAAAGCTGGAAAAATGCCTTCATCGCCTCGCTTCTGCCGTTTGTTATCACCTACGGTCTGCTTACCTCAGCAGAGACGAGGGTTCCATCCTCTATCACGGGACTTATCATTGCGCTGGAGCCGCTCTGGTTCTGCCTAGTCGGATGGCTCTTTTACGGAGGAAAAAAACCGACTCTCCGCCATTACATCGGGATAGCGCTTGGGTTCGCTGGTATTTGCGTGCTGATAGCGGGCGACCCTAACGTTGAATTTTCATTTGATTCGCACTATACGATGTGGATGCTCGTCATAGCTCTAGCCAGCCTCACCTGGGTCATAGGTGCCTTCGTCGCGGCCGAGTCAAGCTCCGACGAAGGAACGCTGACAGCCTCCGGGATGCAGATGCTCTGCGGAGGCGCCGTGATGATGGCGGCGCAGTTCGCGCTCTCGGCCTTCACCGGAGAATGGCCGGCCCTCGGCGCCTTTTCCACACGCTCGACCTTGGCGCTCATATACCTCATAACCTTCGGGTCGCTCGTCGGCTACACCTCGTTTCTATGGCTCATGCGTGTAGAGCCGGCAAACCGCGTAGCGACGCACGCCTTCGTAAACCCCATCGTGGCAGTGCTGCTTGGCTGGCTCATAGGCGGCGAGGCCATTTACATGAGCACCCTTTTGTCGATGCCGTTAATTACTCTCTCCATCATTCTCATGGTATGGGAGAAAGATACAAAGGAACAATCAGCGTAACGCGTTGAAGAAAACGCCCGCTACGCCAGCAGCAAAACTATAACCACGCCCCACGCCGCGAAAATCATATTGTTCACGGCATAAGGGATAGTATATCCAATGACCGGCGTCGCGCTGCCGCAGGCCTCCTGCAAAGCGCCCAGCGCCGCCGTGCACAGGCGCGCGCCGGTGCAGGCGCCAAGCAAAATCACCGGGTTCATCTTAAAGAACCACTTGCCGGCCATGATGCAGGTAAGAATAGGCACCGCCGTCACCACAAGGCCGCCCCACATTATCCCCCAGCCGTTCTGCTTCAGTCCGTCGACAAAATTCGGCCCGGCGTTCAGCCCGACCACAGCGATAAAGGCGCATAGCCCGAGACTCTGAAAGAGCCACGCGGCCGGCGCGGGAATGCGTCCAAAGACGGGATTGCCCGAGCGGTACCAGCTTATGAGAAGCCCCGCAAGCAGCGCGCCGCCGCCGGTCGTCAAGCTCACGGGGATGTGCCCTACGTTCACCGTAAGCGTGCCAAAGAGCGCGCCCGCAGCGATGCCGAAGGCGACGGTCACCATATCCGTCGCGTCGCTCGTGCGCTCCGCGTATCCAATGACCGACACAGCCTTCTCAACGGCCTTCATCGGGCCGGTAAGCGTCAGCACGTCGCCCTTGTCCACCACCGTGCTGTTGAAAACCGGAAGCTCCGCCATACCGCGCGTGATCTTGGCGACGACTACGCCGTGCATCTGCGGCGCGGTCAAAAGCTCCTCCACGCTCCTGCCGAACCATTCCCTCTTCGTCACAACAACGCCTACGCGCTCCATCACTATTGAAGAAAGGTCGCCGTCCACCACCTCCGGGCCGGGCAGCACAGCCGCGTCCGTAAAAATCGACCTCAGCCCGCGCACCGCGATGACGTCGCCGGCTTCAAGCTTCATATCCGGCGCGGGCGCAAGTTTTTTTCCGCCGCGCCTCAGCGCCATGATAAGAAAACTTTTGTCGCCGCCCTCGGCCCGCTCCGTCGCCTCGACGGTGCGTCCGATATAGCGCGGCGACTCCACCTTGAAACTGCGCGTCAGATAGGTCGTGTATTCAATAAAAGTATCCGGCGGCATCTTCGTCTCGCCAAGCTTCGATTCAAGCGCCGCAGCCTCCGCCTTCAAGTCCTTCACGCCAAGAAGCAGCGGGCCTGCGTAGGCTATGAGCCATATCGCGCCTATCGTGCCAAAAAGATACGAAATGGCGTAGGCCACCGGCACCGCGTTTACATACTCTCGTTCAAGCGCAGCCGAAAGCCCCAGCTTTGCCACAGTGTCCGACGCGACGCCTATCATAAGCGACTCAGTGGCGGAGCCCGCAAGCAGCCCCGCGCCGTAGCCAGGGTTCAGCCCCATCAGCTTCGCCATGACGAAAGCGGAGCCAAGGCAGAGCAGCGCCATCATCACCGCGAAGGTGATAAGAGGCAGAGCGCTTGACTTAAGGCTTTGAAAAAAGGCCGGCCCGCCGCCGTACCCAATAGTGAAGATAAATAGCAAAAAGAAAATATTCTTCACATTGGACGATATCTCAACATGCAAAAAAGAACCGACCACCACCGCCACTATCAAAGTCGACGCAACGGCGCCCAGGCTCACCTGCCTGTACTTTAGCCGCCCAAACCAGTAGCCCGCGCCTATGCAGAAAAAAAACGGAACCGCCGGATTTGCGCGGCAAACATCCGCAAACCATCTTACAAACTCCATTTGCCTCTCCCCTCTCAAAATCAGTCATATTTAGACCGAGTATAGAGAAAGCAAGCCCCTTTTCATGAGCACCGCGCGCGATATTCCCATAAGCAAAAGGCGCACGAAAGCTCTGGATAAACCTACAAAAAAACATTTTTATTTTTTGAAAGAGGCTTCACAAAATATCAGTCACGCTATAAAATAGGAATATTAAACAAAGGATTTATCACTATATTGGTCTGTAAATATTATTAAGTTGCATTACGGAAAAACGCTAAACCACACGAAAGTGCGGGACGGAAAGCCAAGGGTCTAAACTCGAAAGAGCACGACAGCCGGTTGCCCAGCACAACTGAATAATGTAATTACAGTTGTCTTACGGCACACGATTGTTCAAAGTCCAGTCCCGGTTTACCGCCAGCAGGCGATAGGCTGGGGCTTTGCATTGAAAGAGAGGGTGTTTTTATGTTTAAAACGGTAAGAAAACTTGAATGGGCTGCGATATTGGTGATTTTGACAATCGCGATGTGCGTCTTAGCTTGGGCAGGTACTGAAAACGGTGATATAAAATTAGCCGCGTATTATTCCAAATACGCAAAAGAGACAATGACCCCCTCCGATTTGACAGTCGATCTTTCTATAATCGTTAACGGAGAGAAAATCATCACAGCCCAAAATGGCGCAAATACCATAAACCTTACTGGAAAAATTGGAACAAATCTTGACACCTTAGCTAAGACTGGGTTTTATATCTACGGTACTTCCGGCGATCATAGCGGAGACAGCAGTCTCGCTGTCAATATGGACAATACGGCTCAGATTTTCTCTACGGGCCTCATACAATTCTATGCTGGTGGCAAAGCAAATACGATAACAGGCAATTCAACTTTGGATTTTTATTCATCTCCGAAGGCAACACTCTATATCGCAGGAGACCCGGCTTCTTCACAGAAATCGCTGATTCTTTCCGGAGGAACAGACGCAGGCACGGTCAAAGGCAACGCTAAGATAACGCTGAACGGAAGCCTTGGATATGATGAGACAATATCTCCGGACGAATATGGAGACAGAGTCCAGTATGTTAAAATCACGGCGGCCGGCAAAACCAATGCCGACAACGAGAGTGTCTCCGTAGAAGGCGACAGCACCGTTGTATATAACGCTGATTTTAGCGCAGGCAACTATGCTGGCAACGTCACAGGCTTATATGCTGGGCCTCTTCTTCACGGAACAAACTCGCGCGGGATAACAAAAGGCAAGGTCGAAATAATTATTGACGACCCGAAAGCCTACATAGGCCAAATATGGGTTGCCGGCGGAGATATAGGCGCAAGCTGCGACTTACAGATTGGCTCCACGTCGCTGCTATTCAAACAGGGAATTTTAGGCAATTCGATACACGGCGGTGCGGCAAGCTGGGGCAATGACAGCAGAACAGTGATAAGCGGCGACGTCAAGATAGAACTTAAAAAGGTATCCGCAAACCATAATCCCGACAGTCCTACCCGCATATTTGGCGGCGGCGTAGTCTATGGCGCACGAGCCTCGCATTTGATAAACGGCGGTGTGGACATCGCTGTAGAAGGTAATTCCGGCATAAATAGTTTATTCGCCGGAGGAGAAAGTAGGGCGAAGGGTGCCATCTCAAATATAGGCGGAAACACAACAATCACCATCATTGGAGATTCCGGCATCAACGCGTTTAACAAAGAAACTTATATTGGAGCAGGCGGAGTCATTATGTCACGCGATCTGACAGGGAGCTCCGCTATAGTCAAAGGAAACGCCGCTGTTACATTACAAAATATTTCAGCTTCAACATTTACTGGTACAATCTCCGGACAGGGCGCGGAATGGAACTCATCAAAACCTATAATCACCGCCTTAAATTATAAATCAGTACAAGGAAGATCATCGCTGATTTTGGACAACGTGACGGGAGATTTTGACGGGAAAATCATAAGCTTTGACAAACTGCTCCTCAGCGGCGATACATCGCTTTCCGTAGGCGCGGCTAGTTGTGACGTGAACCAATTCTCTTCAATAGAAGTCGCAGCGCCGCTTGCTTCAAGGGTGACGAAAGCGCTGACGCTCCGCGGCTATACCGGCGAGCCTCCTTCCGCACCCCCAATTGTGCCGGCAGGTTTTTACGCAGAATGGGAAAAAAACGGCACGAATCTAACACTTGAAGTTCACCCTGAAACTATAACCATAAGTAACAGCACTACTATAGAGTCGCTAAAGCTGCGTGCGACAGATAAGCTCATCGTCAAAGACGGCGCAAAGCTCGTCATAAGCGGCGACCTTGACGCGGGCGGCGCCGACATTGCGCTTGAAGGCTCCGGCAGCGTCGAAGTGAGCGGAAAAGCCGTCGGCGCGCCGAAACTTACAGTCACGGGCACAAATTCCATCAACGTCAAAGCAGGGGCGGGAAGCACTATGAGCTTCACGGGAGCTTCTGTCAACGGCAGAGCCGTCGAAAGAACGCTTTCCATCAACGCGGACGGCGGATATGCCGCGGCGCGCAGCCTCCGGCTCCTGCCGGATGCACTTACGCTCATATCAGGCGCCCAGACGCGCCTTAACGCCGTCATAGAGCCGGCAGACGAAGGCATCCCAGTCACATGGAGCGTAAGCGGCGCGGGCGTTGCCGAGGTGAGCGCCGACGCAGCAATAGCCCATCTGACGGCGGCGGCCGAAGGAACGGCCCTCGTCACAGCGGCCGCCGACGGATACACGGCCTCCTGCGTCGTCACAGTGCTGCCAGTCAAGGCGGACAGGATAAAACTCTCAACCACCGAACACGCGCTCGTAGCAGGAGAGAAATTCACGCTTCAAGCGGAAGTGCTGCCGGAAAAAGCCAAAGATAAAGAGGTCGTCTGGTCCAGCGGCAGCCCCGGCACGGCCACGGTAGACGCGCGGGGCGAAGTGACCGCCGTAGCCGCGGGGACGGCCGCAATAACCGCAGCGGCCCGTGACGGCGGCGCAAAAGCCCTCTGCATCGTCACGGTCGTACCGGCTGCGATCTCCGTCTCCTCCGTCACGGTGAACCCGAGCTACATAAAAATATACGTCGGAGAGACAAAGGACGCAAAGGCGGAGATATATCCCGCAAACGCGACTGACAGGATCATCGCATGGAGCGCCGACAGCAGCAGCGTATCCGTAGACCAAACGGGACGTATAACGGCGCTTGCCGCCGGACGCGCCACAGTGACGGCGGCCGCCGGAGGAAAAAGCGGCGCCGTGGAAGTGATAACGGAGACGCGCGCTGTCGCCGCAAGCGGCATAAGCATAAGCGCCGAAAGCCTGACGCTCTACACAGGCCAGAACGGCGCAGTCGCCGCCTCAGTGCTCCCTGCAAGCGCCGCGGACAAAAACATCTCATGGACGCTCGATAAAA
Source organism: Cloacibacillus sp. (assembly GCA_036655895.1). Lineage (NCBI taxonomy): Bacteria > Thermotogati > Synergistota > Synergistia > Synergistales > Synergistaceae > Cloacibacillus > Cloacibacillus sp. The sequence goes on from JAVVPF010000008.1 coordinate 77,669, forward strand.
ACGATATAATCGCACAGGCAGGCGCATCAGATGGAACTTACAGCTTCACAGCGCTTAAGGCGGGCACGGTGACGCTGACGGCAAGCCATGGCGCGTACAGCAAGAGCTGTACCGTCACTGTAGCCGACAAGCCGCGGGAAACAATAAGGGCCGAAAAATTTGAGCTTTCCGCCATCTCCGTGAAACTGGGAACATCGTCCGTCACAAAACTCACCGCTAAACTGACGCCGCCCTCCGCAAACGGGACGATCATTTGGGAGACGACAAGCGGCGACATTGCAGCCGTGCAAAGCTCCTCTGCGGGGGAGGCTGTCATAAAAGCCGGTGCAAAGCCTGGCATAGCGAACATCACTGCCACCTTTAAGGGAATAGGCAAAGAGACGATAACAGCCGCCTGCGCCGTCACTGTGGAAGACCTCACCGCGCCGGTAAAGGCCTCAGTAACGACCGAAGAAAGCAAAACCCTCGCGGCAAACAACACCGTGACTGCAACGACTGTAATGACGACAAAACAAGGCGACATAAAAGATGAATTTGTAGAAACGGCCGAAAACGGGACTTACGTAGTAAAAGAGGCGTTAATAAAACAACTCTCCGAGGCAAACAGCGGCGCGGAGACGACGGCCGCCCCGGCTATCGCGGCCGTCATACCAGCAGCCGCAGCAGACGCGCCGAAGCTTGCGGTAATAAGCCTGCTCACGACAGGAGCGTCTCTGCCGAGAGCGGCAAATGTAGGCGGCCTTTCGATATTCAAACTCTGCACGGACGGAAGCTTTGTAAAATTTAAAAAAGCGGACAAAGTGACGGAGATGAAGAACGGCACATGGCTCATCAAAAAAGCATACGACACGCAGGCGCTTGCGGACGACGCCGTGATAGACGCGGCCCAGACCTATGAGATAAACATCGCCGTCGTCGATAACGACCCGATGTACGACCACGACCCGACGCCGGGACGCATAGTGGACCCGACCTTCTTCTCGTCCGTCCGCGAAACGCCAAAGCCCCCCACACCCGACCCCGACCCGACACCGGATCCAACGCCCGACCCGACACCGGATCCAACGCCCGACCCGACGCCCACGCCCGGCTCGTCTTCAGGCGGCTGCAACACAGGCGTTGGGCTGATAACCGTGGCCGCCGCCCTTATTGCCTCCGTCAAACAAAAGAAGCAAAAACCGTCGCGCCCTGTGACGAAAGAGTAGCACGAGGGGCCGCCCGCAACCGAACGCCGCGTTGGAAGACAAGAAATCTTCCGACGCGGTTTTTACGTGGTTTGCGGACTTTCAGCGATTTTTACATACCTAATTTAAAGATTTAAATTGAAATATCTAAACAAACGGCGTAAAATAGAAACCGCAATTTATCAGTTCCAACTTTTAACCGTATATAAGATGATGCACGCAGATTTTGACGTATTGATATATTATTGTAGGTGGATTGATCGTGTCTCGTACAAATTTCAGCCGTACCGCAGCGTACAACATTACAGCCGTGGTCTTTTGCATCTTACTGGCCGGCATCTTTGTATGGTATCAGCACTCCCTGAACGCCGCTCTGAAAGAGGCGGCCGCCTCGGATCTAAAGCTTTATGCTCAAAGTTCGTCAAACGAAATAAAATACAGACTGACGCGCATACAGGACAACCTCAGCATCATAGCCGACCTCGCCGCCAACTACAAAGACCTCCACTCAAAAGAACTCATGACGATCCTCGCGAAATATTCCGCGCAGATGCCCTTCGCCTATCTCACCGTGGCGCTGCCGAACGGAGATGCGCTCACAAGCACGGGAAAGCGCGTCGACGTCGAGGGCAGAAATTATTTCCACCTTGCAATGGCGGGGACGCCAAACATCGCGGGGCCGCTCAAATCGCGAATTTCCTTTAAAGACGTCATACTATTTGCCACGCCCATAAAAAGAAACGGCGCCGTCATAGGCGTGCTGTATGCCACCTTTACGCACAAAGGCTTCCAGCGCGCCTTCAACATCACAATGCAGGAAGAAAAAGGCTACTTATATATCGTGGACGAAAGAGGCCGCGTACTGCTCGCGCCCACCGGCAAAAAAGCGGGCACCTTCATCTCCGCGCGAAACATGCTCACCCTCGAAGTACTCGCGCAGGTACGCAAAGCCGACCCGGACGGCAAAAACATCGCGGAAGAATTTCTCCAAAACGACAGCGGCTACATGATGTACTCCTTTGCCGGCGAGCAGCGCATTCTCTACTATGCAAAGCTCGGCGTAAGCGACTGGCATCTTGTCACAGTGATGCCCGTTCCCGTGCTTTTTGACCGACTCAGCGCCTTCATCAACATCGCCTTCCACTTCGGGATGCTGATAATCCTGCTCTTTTGCGCAGGCGGCATAGCCATTTTTTACCTTCTGCGCGGCCAGATACGCGAAACAAACTCCGCGAAAGAACGGCTCAAAACCCTCACCTCAAACATCCCCGGCGGCGTCTCCTGCTGTCTGCCGACCGCGCCATACGAGATAACCGAGATAAGCGACGGCTATCTGGACCTGCTCCAGTGCCCGCGCGACAAATTCCCGGAGCTTTACAAAAACTGCTTCATCGAGACGGTGCACCCAGACGACCGCGACGCCGTGATGCGCGAAATAGCGGAACAGGCGGCGAGCGGCGACACGATGTCGCTTGAATACCGCGTCGTCACCGCAGGCGGAGGCACTAAATGGGTCATCGACAAGGGACGTCCCGGCACGGACACCCTCGGGCGCGACTGTTTCTACTGCGTAGTGCTCGACAACACTCAGGCCAAAATATACGCTGATTCTTTGGCGCTTTCAGAGGAACGTTACAGAGTAGTGACGGAGACGGCCGACGAATGTCTTTTCGATTGGAACGTATCGACCGACGACGTATATTTTTCACAGTCCTACGAAAAACGTTTCGGCCAGAGCCGGATATACAGGCTCATCCACAGCGACGACATGCAGATATACACCGACTTTGTAAACACGCTGCTTTCTGGCGCGCCCGGGATGCACTCGGCGCAGCTTCGCCTGAAAGACAAAAACGGCCTCTATATATGGAACAGCGCCCAGGCCGCAGCCATAACAGACGCAAGCGGCGTCGTGCGGCGAATAGTCGGCATCCTAAAAGACATCAACGCGCAGGTGCAGGAGCATGAGAAACTGCTGATGCGCGCCCAGTGCGACGGCCTCACCAACCTCTACGACAAAGGCGCGACAAACTCGCTCATCGCGGAGTTCCTTGACGGCACGCCGCGTGACGCAAAACACGCCGTCTTCATCTGCGACGTCGACAATTTTAAAATAGCAAACGACACCTATGGACATTTCTTCGGCGACACCGTGCTGGTAGACATAGCAAAGAGCCTGCGCGCCATCTTCCGCAGCTCCGACATAGTCGGCCGCATAGGCGGCGACGAATTTATGATACTGATGAAAAACATTCCCGACGACAAGCTCATTGCGCTAAAGGGCCTCGAAATACTCGACGCCTTCCGCCAGAAATACGACGGCTTCACCACCTCAGGCTCCGTAGGCGTCGCCGTCTTTGCAGAAGACGGCACAACGCTTGAAGAGCTTTACAGAAACGCGGACGCCGCGCTCTACAAAGCAAAAAGCGCCGGCAAGAACCGCTTCGTCCGCTTCTGCGCGGAGCCGCAGGAGCAGAGCGAATAACAGACCGGCGCAGCGCGCCCACTGGCGTAGTTCGTCCCCCCGCGTGCTGCTTGCGGGGGGACGGTTTTTTCTTTTATCGGTCGGGTGGCGCGATTGTTCGTGTAGCGCCGTCGTT